>JARRNE010000151.1:0-6441 GCA_037385305.1 Chromatiaceae bacterium
CATGATCTCCGCGATTGTGTCTTGACGGAGGAGCGCTGCGGCATAGCGATCAGCCCCGACCCGAACATGATCTTGGGCTTGGCCTACCTGAGTCCGGAATCGCGTGCCCTCTGGCAGGAGACGGTCAATCAGCCTGGCGTGACCTCGCTGCAGCAGCTCGGAGATATTGCGAACGGCTATGTGTCGGGCGCGAATGACTTCTTTCATCCCACCCGGGTCGATGCAATAGCTAGTGGACTGCCTGAGGATTGGCTGATACCGATAGCGCGCAGTATTCGGTCGTTGGAGGGTCTGGAGTATCGATCACGGGACGCTGCGAAAAATGAGGGAGATGGTGTCGCCCACCATCTGATACTGCCGCGCAGCAATGAGCTTTTCGTTACTGCCCTTACCAGACAAAGCACGTGGAGGTCGTAAGCCTCGAATGAGATGCCTTGTCGCCGCGACGGGTTCGCTATGGCGGATCGAAACCATACCCGAGAAGCTCGATGTCGCGCCGGAAGTGCTGCGCCACAAGCTCCGCCGTCTCGGACGTGTAGTAGCTGCGGTAGTCGGGGGCCCGATCGGCCGAATGGCGCCGGTGGGGCAGAGCCGGGGCGGCAATCCCGATCCGCCGGCAGGCCTCGGCAAAGTCCCCTTCCAGCTGCTCGTAGCGGCCAATGAAGTCCAACAACACCTTGCCGCGGAGGTCGATCAGGTAGTCGCTCTGCCGCTCGAGCGAGGTGTCCAGGTGGTACTGATAGGGGCGCTCGGGATCCAGCTTCCAGCGCAGGAAGTCCTCGAAGCGCTCGTGGCCACCCATGTAATGGGGCCGCTCTCGCCGGATGTGGTGAAACGAGCTGACCTGCAGGTCCCACGGGTTTCGCACAAAGGCGAACTTGAATAGCTCGTCGAAGAACTCGCGCGATAGCAGCTCCTGCGCGGCGATGACCTTGGCGTGGCGGGGCAGCTTGGTGCCAATGCGGTGACCGCTGAGGTGACTGAACCTGCTGCACAGGAAGATCGGCCAGTACCAGGGATCGCGCCAGCGCAAGCCCTCGAGCGCCGCGCGCACACTGGTACCTCCAGTCTTGGCGATATGGACAAAAAGGAACCGATGCCGAACCGACAGGAGCATGGCGGGCGATTCTAGCGCGGAAGATGTCAGCGGTTGCCTTTCTTGGCCTGACCGGGCGGGCAGAGGTACCGAGTGGGAGCCCGGTGGTAGTGATGGTGGTGCCTGGGCGGGGAATCATACCGGCCGCAATCCGGTTCCCTGGATCGAGTGGTCGTCACCGCGGACCCGGTCGCCCCGCCCAGGGCGCCGCCAATCCAACGAAAGTGCCTCGGTGCACCCGTTCGCCCGCGGCGTGCGACCTCCGTCTCGTTCTTCGTGACGACGGGCTTGTCAAAATGCCGCGTCGACGAGGAGATCCCGCAGGACGCCGCGCGCCAATGCGAGCGTCGTCTTCGGGCCATCGGGTCCACGGAGTGGCTACACCAGCTTGTTTACGGAGACCGACCGGGGGAATGCAAAAGGCCGCATCCACCAATCGCAGTGCAGAGTTGGACGGCCCGCTCGCAGAACGATTACTTGTCCTAGAGCAGGAAAACCGTGCCCTGCGCCAGCGCCTCCACCGATTGACGCGGGAGGCGAGCTACAACGAGGGCGTGCTGCGGCGATCCCACGAGCGCGAGCAGTTACTCTTGGAAGCCGCGTCCCTTCCGGAGCTTCTGCGGCGACTGACACGGGGGATGCGGGAGTCCTTCTCTGTCTCCGCGGTGAACCTCGTCCTTTCCGACCCGGAGGATGAGATCCGCCGCCTCCTCGCCCACAGCAGGCTCACGGACGCATCATTCCCGGACGTTCAACTGGCCGCAGACCTGAGCCGCATCAGTCCGGTTTATGGTCGGCTGCACTCTGTCTGGCTCGGTACCTACAACGAGGGGCGGCACCACGGCCTGTTTCAGCGCGGGGCGCTCATAAAGAGCATCGCCATCTTGCCCCTCGAGCTGCGCGACCGCTTGCTCGGCAGCCTGAATCTCGGCAGCGACAATCCGGTGCGCTTCACCCATCAGCACTCGAGCGACTTCCTCTCACGCCTTGCCACAGTTGCCTCTGTTTGCCTGGAGAACATCTGCCACTATGAGCAGACGGTGATCAGCGCGCTCACTGACACACTCACGGGTCTCTACAACCGGCGTTACCTCTTGCGGCGGCTCGACGAGGAGATCAAGCGCGCCGCCCGCTACGCGCAGTCGATCAGCTGCCTGTTCGTTGATGCGGACTGTTTCAAGCGGATCAATGACCAATACGGCCATCAGGTGGGGGATCTGGTCCTGCGTGAGCTTGGGGAACGCATAGGGGGGCAAATGCGGGCGAGCGACGTCGCCACCCGCTACGGTGGCGAGGAGTTTGCCGTGCTGCTTCCGCAAACGACCGGGGCGGATGCCGCGACCCTCGCCGAGCGCATCCGCCTGGCTGTCGCAGACCAGCCGGTCGTCACGGATACGGGCGGTGCGGTGCCGGTGACTGTCTCGATTGGTGTGGCGCACCTCTTGCCCGCGCCCTATCTACGTTCCACGGCGAGGGTGCAGCAGGCCCTCTTGGCGAGCGCCGACGAGGCCCTGTACCGCGCCAAAGAGGGAGGCCGGAACCGGGTGGTCTTGAGCGATGCCGCTCGTGTTAGCGGTTAGCGGTTAGCGGTTAGCGGATAATTACTGGCGGCTGGCAGGCGCGAGGTCAGCTAGAGTCTCGCCAGGCGGGCCCGCCTCCATGCGCTCACTCGCTAACCGCTTCCCGCTATCCGTTCCCACCTCAATGTGCCTCGTCCCAGTTGTCGCCGACGCCCAGATCGACGGCGAGGGGGACTTTCAGCAACGCCGCTGACTCCATGGCGGCCCGGACAGGTCCGGTTGCATCCTCCACCGCGTCGTCGGCCACCTCGAACACCAGCTCGTCGTGCACCTGCATGATCATGCGCACCGGCGGACGGTCGCTCTCGATCCAGCGGTCCACGGCGATCATGGCCCGCTTGATGATATCTGCGGCCGTTCCCTGCATCGGTGCGTTGATGGCGGTGCGCTCCGCCGCCGCGCGGCGCCCCTGGTTGCTGTGATCGATGTCGGTCAGATAGAGCCGGCGCCCGAACAGGGTCTCCACATAGCGATCCCGCCGCGCCTGCTCGCGGATCTGCTCCATGAAGGCCTTCACGCCTGGATAGCGCTTGAAGTAGAGGTCCACGTATTCCTGGGCTGCACCCCGGTCGATGCCCAGCTGGCGGGCGAGGCCAAAGGCGGACATTCCATAGATCAGCCCGAAATTGATCGCCTTGGCGGCGCGGCGCTGATCCGGGGACACCGCATCCGGTGCTAGTCCCCAGACCTCCGACGCGGTGGCTCGGTGGATGTCCTGTCCGGCGGCGAACGCAGCCAGCAGGCGTTCGTCACCGGAGAGGTGGGCCATGATCCGAAGCTCGATCTGGGAGTAGTCCGCCGCCACCAGGCGATGGCCGGGCGCCGGCACGAAGGCCTGTCGAATGCGCCGCCCTTCCTCGCTGCGGATGGGGATGTTCTGCAGATTGGGATCGGATGAGGAGAGCCGGCCGGTGGCGGCCACCGCCTGATGGTAGGACGTGTGCACCCGGCCCGTGGCGGGGTTGACCATCAAGGGTAGCTTGTCCGTATAGGTCGACTTCAGCTTCGAGAGCCCCCGGTGCTCCACGATGGTCCGTGGGAGCTCGAAGCCCTGCTCCGCAAGCTGTTGGAGGACGGCCTCCGAGGTGGATGGGGCCCCCTTGGGGGTTCGTGCCAACACGGGCAGGCCGAGCTCGTCGAAGAAGATCTCGCCGATCTGCTTTGGGGAGCCCATGTTGAACCGGCGCCCCGCCTGCTCGTAAGCGGTCTGCTCCAGGGCATGGATGCGCTCCGCGAGGTCCTGGCTTTCCCGGGAGAGCAGGTCGGCGTCGATGCGGACCCCGTTGCGCTCCATACGTGAGAGTACCGGCACCAGCGGCATCTCGATCTCCCGGTAGAGGGTGGCGAGGGAGGGAACCGTTTGCACCTTGGGCCAGAGGGTCTGATGCAGCCGCAGCGTAACGTCCGCGTCCTCCGCGGCATAGGTGCCCGCTGTGTCGAGCGGGATCTGGTCGAAGGTGAGCTGGCGGTTGCCGGAGCCCGCTATGTGCTCGAAATGGATGGTGTCATGGTCCAGGTACTTCTTCGCGAGCGAGTCCATGTCATGGCGGGTCCCGGTGCTGTCCAGGACGTAGGACTCCAGCATGGTGTCGTGGGCGATGCCCCGCATCGCGATGCCGTAGCGGGCTAGGATGCTCATGTCGTACTTCAGGTTCTGGCCGACCTTGGCGCGGCTCGGGTCCTCCAATAGGGGCCTGAGCCGTTCGAGTGCCCAGGCCCGTTCAAGCTGGTCAGGGGCACCGGTATAGGTATGGGCGACCGGCACGTACGCCGCCTCCCCGGGCTTGATCGCAAACGACAGACCGACCAGCTCCGCGCGCATGTAGTCGAGGCTCGTGGTCTCGGTGTCGAAGGCGAACAGGTCCGCTTCCTCGAGGTGGACCAACCACTCCTCGAAGGCTCCCTGCGTCAGGACCAGGTCGTAGGCCGCCTCCCGACCGGCCGGTGGCCCCTGATCCGGCGTGTCGCCTGCGCCTTCCTCGCCAAGGGTCGCCAGGAGCCGTTTCGACTCGAAGCGGGTATACCAGCCGCGGAGTGATTCGGTGTCGGGCTCGCCGGGGCGCAGGTCCTGGGGCCGGAGGTCGAGCGGTACGTCCACCCGGATGGTGGTTAGGTCTCGCGAGATGGGTAGCTGCGGCAGGGTGGCCCTCAGGTTTTCGCCCAACTTGCCCTTGACCTCCTCCGCGTGGGCCATGACCCCTTCCAGGGATCCATAGTCCTGGATCCATTTGGCCGCCGTCTTGGGCCCGCATTTGGGTATCCCGGGGACGTTGTCGATGCTGTCGCCCATCAGACTCAAGTAGTCGACGATGCGATCGGGCGGCACGCCGAACTTCGCCATGACGCCTTCCCGGTCGAGCAGGGCGCCCGTCATGGTATTGACCAGGGTAACTCGGTCACTCACGAGCTGCGCCATGTCCTTGTCGCCGGTGGATATCAGGGTATCCATGCCCTCCCCTGCGGCCCGGGTGGCCAGGGTGCCGATCACGTCGTCCGCTTCCACCTCGGGGATTACCAGCAGCGGCAACCCCATGGCCCGGATGACGGCTTGCAGAGGCGCGATCTGCTCTCGCAGGTCGTCCGGCATCGGTGGGCGGTTCGCCTTGTAGGCTGGATAGATGTCCTCGCGAAAGACCTTGCCGGGGGCGTCGAAGACCACGGCGATACAGTCCGGGCGGTGGTCTTCGAGCAGCTTGCGGAGCATGTTGAGCACGCCTACCAGGGCGCCGGTGGCCTCGCCTCGGGAGTTGGCGAGCTTGGGGAGGGCGTGGTAGGCGCGAAACAGGTAGCCCGAGCCGTCGACAAGGATGAAGGGGTAATGTTTTTCCATGGGAATCAGTGCCTTCCAAAGGTCGCCGGGAGCGGGCGGTCGCAGCATCTGCCGCTGGCGAGGCAGGTTCCGTTGCAGCCCTTCGTTTGTCCCCGGGGCGCCGCCCATAGTGGAACCGGGCAGGGCTCAGCCGTGTCAATAGATTTGAGCCCGGCGGCGAGCGCGGCGGAGCTGCGCCTGGAAGTCATCCTCCGTGGTCTGCTCCCGCAGGGGACCGTGCTCAGGCACAGCGCATTGACCGCGAGTCCCTGCGGCCGATGTCTCCAAGCCGCATCGCCCTCCTTGTCAAGACCCTGGGGCGGTGCCCGGCCCCGGCGGCGCCGACGTCCGCCGCCCCGTGCGGGGTTGCAGGAACAGCCGGTCTTGGCCCTTTGATATTATCCCGGATTGGTACCCGCCGTAGCCCGGCAAAGGCGATCGTTCTGACCAATGGTGGTTGACAGCGCGCTCGTTCCCTCCGGCCTGAACTGGTTGGATGTTCGGGTGGTCCCTGGCGGTCATCGCGGCTTCGTTGGCGCTCTTTGGCGTGTCGTTCGATACTGGTCACGACTGGGCGGGCTTCGCTGTCAACGCCGTGGTGACCGCCGTCGTGCCCATCACCCTGACCCAGATCCTCCTGGTGCTGGTCCGGTGGTATTTGCCCAAACAGTTCTTCGTTTACGTGCTTGTGAACGGTTTCTTCACCGCCGGTCTCGTCGCCCTCGCCTCCGGCTACCTGGTGACTTGGCTGCTGGTTCTGAGCGGGGCCTACAGCTACACCGAGCTGTCTCAGACATTCCTGCCCTTCTTCCCCCTCATGTTCATGCCGGAGGCCTTTCTGAACGGATGGGTCATGGCGGTCCTGGTAGCCTTCCGCCCGCGGTGGGTGTACTCCTTCAGCGACGAGCAGTATCTCAAGGGTAAGTGAGCCGGGGGAATCGGAGGGCATGGTGGGG
>JARRNE010000152.1:0-3880 GCA_037385305.1 Chromatiaceae bacterium
GCCCTCCGGGAGAGGGCCGGGGTGAGGAAGGCGGTCATGGCGGCGGCGACTTACATTCTCCGGGGTGCCGCTGACGCGCTGACCGTAACCTTGGTCGTCCTCGCCTGCTGGACCGGTGGGGCGCGTGCCGACCCGGATGACAATTGCCTTCGCTGTCACTCCGATGCACTACTCCCGACCGCCGATCCCCACCGCAGCCTGGGCCTGCCGTGCCAAAGCTGCCACGGTGGGGACGTGACGGGCTCGGACAAGGACGCGGCACACGCGGGTCTGGTCACGAGCCCCGGCACACCGGAAGACGCGAAGGCCCGCTGCGGGGCCTGTCACCAGACCGAGCTGGCCGGCATGGAATCCAGCTTGATGTACACAGGCCGGGGCATCGTGAACGTAACCCGCTATGTTCTCGGGGAGCAGGCATCTCCCAACGGCCTTGCCGGTTTCGGGGACCTGGGCCATACCCCGGCGGATTCCCTGTTGCGAAAGCTCTGCGGCGGCTGCCATCTGGGCTCGGACCGGGCCGCCCGGCAGGCCGGAGCTCCCGGGATGGAAAGGCGCGGCGGCTGCCTCGGCTGCCACCTCACGAGACAAGCCAACCAAAGGCACCCGGCATTGTCGGTGCGCATCGGCGACGGCCAATGCGTTGGCTGTCACTCCCGTTCGGCGCGCATCTCCCTGAGCTACGCCGGCTTGGCGGAGGTTGATCCGGCACCTGGCGACAAGACCGCTAACGGCCATGGCGTCAGCGCCACCCCGGAGAATGTAAGTCGCTGCCGCCATGACCGTTTCCCTCACCCCGGCCCTCTCCCAGTGGGCGAGGGTGACAGGGAGCGCCCTACGCGCGACTTTCATCGTAAGGTCGACTACCTGAGCGACGGCCGGGCGGTCGTGCACCAGGCCGACGACCTGCACCACCGGGCCGGAATGGCATGTATCGACTGCCACACAGGCGTTGGCTTGATGAGCAGCCCCGGGCGGTTGGCTCAGCACGAGGCGGACGATGTCGACATCGCCTGCGCGGACTGCCACGCCAATACCAGGCCCAGACTGCGGCTGGACCAGTGGCCGACCCGCTACGCCCCTGTGAAGCGGCATATTCCCTTCGCAGCGGCGCCCGGACAGGAATTCCAGGTCACCGCCCGGCACGGAACTCCGCTCTGGAACATCGAGGTCCGTCCCGACGGCTATCTTCTGCACCGGAAGATCACGGGCGGCGTCATTCCTATTCCCCAATATGAGGCGTCGAGCCACCCGCGCCGGTTGGCCCACGCCCGTCTGACCTGCTCTGCCTGCCATGCCCAGTGGGCACCCCAATGCTACGGCTGCCATGAGCAGTACGACCCAACCGGCCGCCAGTGGGACCAGGTCGCTGGTCGCGCGACCCCAGGCCGCTGGGACGAGCAGCGCTGGGAGGTACAGGCGGGGCCTCCCCCCCTGGGTGTGACAGGGGACAACCGGATTGCGCCTGCCGTCCCAGGAATGATCCTCACCCTGGAGCATCCAAATTGGGACAAGCCCTTGTTCCGGCGCCTATTCTCCATCTTCGATCCGCATACGACCGGCCGCTCACGCGCCTGCGGAGACTGCCATAGGTCGTCCCGCACCCTGGGGCTGGGAGAGGGGCGGTTGGTGCGGGACGGCGAGGCGTGGACCTTCCAAGCCTGCAGGCCGCGGCTCGCCGACGGACTGCCCGCCGATGCATGGACATCCCTGGACGGCAGCCGCACGGGCGGGGCGACCCGCGTCGGAAACCGCCCGCTCCGGTCGGCGGAAATGCGTCGAATCCTTGACGCTCTCCCGGCCCCTTCCGTGGGCGTCGGCGGAGGTCCATTGACATCGGTCAAAGCGGATTGCAGAGCTTCTCCTTAGAATAACGTTTTGATTTTCTGTCGCTTTGGCAACTGAAGGCGCGTTCGACCCGAGAGCAAACGACCGCCCTCTTGAAGCCCAACATCAACGGTCGGAGTGCGATGTCGGAAGCGCAAAGGGTATCGGCCTGCCCCGCCCCCTCATCCACCCCGACGAGGTAAAAGGACAGTCGGTTGCAGCGTCGGCAAAACGGGGGAGCATTTATGCGCGGCTCGATAACCATCCGTTCACCTTTTGGGCGACCCGTGATGGCGGGCATCGGCCTCGGGATCACGATGATCTTGGCATTCTATCTCGCCGGGAGGGGGATCGGCGTTACGGGGGCCACGACCGCGATGGCCGCGACCCTGCAGCACTGGCTGCTCCCCCGGCTGACCGAGAGCAGTGCCTATCTGTCCCAGTACATCGCCCCGGGCACGAATCCGCTCGGTGGCTGGCTCATCTATCAGTTGGCGGGGTTGCTCGCAGGCAGCTTCGTGGCGGCACTCGCTACCGGGCATCTGCGTCTGGAGGTCCTGCGCGGACCGAACATCGGCGTCTTGGGCCGCTTGGCCCTCGCCTTCGCCGGCGGCACCCTGGTCGGTTTCGCCGCGCGCTTTGCCAGGGGCTGCACCAGCGGGGAGGCCGTCGTCGGCGGCGCGCAGCTATCCGTCGGGGCCTGGGTCTTCTTGATCTGTGTCTTCGCGGGAGGCTTCGCCACCGCCTGGTTCGTCCGGAGGCAATGGCTATGATCGGCCCGCTTGCCAAGACGGGAGAGATCTCCCAGACGGCGGACCTGTGGCTCGCGGTCTTCCCAATCGGCTTTCTGTTCGGCTACTTTCTGCAGCGCTCCGGCTTCACCGACTCGCGCAAGGTCGCCGCGGTGTTCTACCTGAAGGACGTGGACGTGCCGGTGGTCATGTTCACCGCCATCGTGGTCGGGATGTTGGGCCTCTTTGGCCTCAGCCTCTTCGGCCTGCTGGATATCTCCCGGGTCTATCTCCTGCCGACCTACCTGGGACCCATGGCCGCTGGCGGTCTCCTCTTCGGGGTCGGGATGGCGATAGGGGGCTTCTGCCCGGGCACCTCAGTTGCCTCTGTGGCCACGGGCAAGCTCGACGCCCTGGTGTTCGTGATCGGCGTCTTCGTGGGGACCCTGATCTTCGGTGACTTCTATCCGGCCTGGCAGGGGTTCTACCTCTCGGGTTACAAGAACGTTTACAGCCTCAACGAGCTTCTGCATCTCGGGCTCGCTCCGACCATGTTCCTGGTGATTCTGCTCGCGGTCGGGGCAAGCATGGGGCTGCGCGGGCTGCAGCAATACTTTTGGAACAACGTGGAGCGGAAGCCGTCCCCACGCCGGCGCGCCCTGGTTGCTGTAGCCCTGGCATCCGCCGCGGTCGTGGCCTTCTTGATCCCCACCCAGGCATTCTTTGCCATCGAGAACACGGCCGGCTCGATGGGAGGCTGGGATAGGCCATGGGCGGACCCATTGGAGAAGGTGATGGTCGATCCCCTCGCCGCCGGCGAGGTCGTCTACCGCCACAGCGATCGCACCCAGTGCTTCGATCTGCGCTCGCCGGCGGAGTTCGAGCAGGGCCACCTGCGGGGGGCACGGAACATCACTGCCTCGGAGCTCGCTCAAAAGACCTTCCTGCCCGGTACGGTGGTGCTCGCCTATGCCCAGAAATACGATCCGAACCTTCGCAGCACGGTGAAGGCGCTCCGGCAACAGGGCGTGCGGGCCTTTGGGGTGGAGGGCGGATTCCAGGCGCTGAAACCCTATTACATAGAACCGATTACCGGCACCCTGGAGAAATCCCTCGGCAGGCAGAAGGTCGCAGCCCTTCGGACCTATCGGGCACTGATTTCCCCCGATCAGACGGCCAATGCGCCCGAGCCAGACCCGCCTGCCGGTCAGCGGGCACCTTGACGCGACGACGCACCTGGAAACAACCATAGGCAACACGATGAAGCGGCGAGAGTTTCTGAAGCTGTCGGGCGCACTTGGAGGCGCGGCGGTCCTGCCGTCGAC
>JARRNE010000152.1:3908-5081 GCA_037385305.1 Chromatiaceae bacterium
CCCCCGCCCGGCAGCGGTGTCGTGAAGGTTACTCCAACGATCTGCGAGATCTGCTTCTGGAAATGCGCCGGCTGGGTTCATACCGAGGACACCAAGCCGTGGAAGATCGTCGGGAACCCGGAGGACACCCACTCTAGGGGGCGCCTGTGTACTAGGGGCAGCGGCGGACTCGGGGCCTTTCTGGACCCGGACCGTTTGCGAGCACCCCTTCTGCGGGTCGAGGAGGGGGGAAAGCAGCGGTTCCGCCAGGTCTCCTGGAACGAGGCCCTCGACTTCGCCGCGGAACGGCTGAAGAAAATTGCCGCGGAGCACGGGCCGGACAAGGTCGCCGTGTTCAGCCAAGCCGCGGGCGCGGCCCACTTCAGGCACTTGATGCGGGCGTATGGGACAGACAGCGTTGCCGCACCGGACTACGCCCAGTGCCGCGCGGCCCGCGAGGTGGGATTCTTTCTCACCTACGGGGAGACGATCGGCGGGCAGGAACGGACGGACATGGCCAATTCCCGCTGCATCGTCCTGATCGGGACCCACATCGGAGAGAACCTCCACAACGGGCAGGTGCAGACCTTCTCGGAGGGGATCCACAAAGGGGCCACCGTCATCGTGGTGGACCCGCGCTTCTCCGTTGCGGCCGGCAAGGCCAAGTACTGGCTGCCGATCAAGCCGGGGACAGACCTCGCCCTGCTGCTCGCCTGGATGAACGTGCTGATTACGGAAGGTCTTTACGACAAGGACTACGTCCAGCGCTATGCGATCGGCTTCGACAAGCTCGCGGAGCACGTCAAGACGCATACACCCGAGTGGGCCTATCTGGAGACTGGTCTGGAGCCCGACATCATCCGACGCACGGCCCGGGAGATGGCCGGCAATGCCCCCGCCACACTGGTGCACCCCGGCCGTCACTACAGCTGGTACGGAGACGACACCCAAAGGGCGCGGGCCGTGGCCATGCTCAATGCGCTGCTCGGCTCCTGGGGCCGCGAGGGCGGATTCTACATTCAGGAAAAGGTGGAGCTGCCCGAGTACGCTTATCCGGATTACCCGAAGGCCGCCAGCAGCTGGCACGATGCCAACGAGGGCAAGTATCCCTTCGCGTACGGCGGCACCACGAATGTCCTGATCGACCAGTCCGTTGGGAAGGACGCCAGGTACAGGGGTTGGCTCATCTACGAG
>JARRNE010000152.1:5094-11572 GCA_037385305.1 Chromatiaceae bacterium
GAATCTACCGGTCTCGGTCCCTGCCGTCACCGATAAGATCCAGCAGGCGGCCGACTCACTGGATCTCATCGTGGAGGTGGACACCATGCCGATGGAGATCACCGGGTACGCGGACGTCGTGCTGCCGGAATGCACCTACCTGGAGCGATACGATCCCATCCGCAACGAGCGCCGGCGGCAGCCGTCCCTCGCCCTGCGGATGCCGGCATTCGACACCCAGTATGACTCGAAGCCCGGCTGGTGGATCGCCCGCGAGCTGGGCATGCGCCTTGGTCTCGAGAAGTACTTTCCCTGGAAGGACTACACGGAAGTGATCGACTGGCAGCTGCACCAGGTGGGCAGCTCGCTGGAAGAGATGCAGCGGATCGGTGTCAAGAGCTTCCCTCGACGCACTGCCGTCTACCTCGGCAAGGACGAGGACTACCCCTTTCCCACGCCGAGCGGCAAGATCGAGCTCTTTTCCGAGCAGCTGGCGGAGCAGGGATTCGATCCCATGCCCCGCTACACACCGCCTGACCCCGCGCCCTCGGGCTTTTACCATCTGATCTACGGACGGATGCCGGCCCATACCTTCAGCCGCACCACCAACAATGCGCTCCTGTTCCAGGTGATGCCGGAGAATACGGTCTGGGTGAACCCCCTGACGGCCGCAGACTGGAAGCTGACGAACGGAGACCACGTGCGGCTCAAGAACCAGGACGGGGTCGTGAGCAACCGGGTGCGGGTAAGGGTCACGGAGCGCATTGGGCCAAACGCGGTCTTCATGGCCCACGGGTTCGGCCACACCTCCCGGCGCTTGCGGCTGGCTTACAAGGTCGGGGCCAGCGACACCGAGCTCATCACCCGCATCAAGATGGACCCCATTACGGGCAGCACGGGGATGCGCGTGAATTTCGTGACCTTCGTCACGCAGGAGGTGTGAGGTGGCTCGCTACGCCATGGTGATCGACACCCGACTGTGCATCGGCTGCGGAGACTGCGTCATCGCGTGCAAGACGGAGAACAAGGTCCCCGACGGGTTGAACCGCGACTGGGTGCTGGAGATCACCCGGGGTCGGTATCCTGACCTCTACACGGAGTTCCGCTCCGAGCGGTGCAATCACTGCTCGCGCGCCACCTGCGTCGAGGCCTGCCCCACCGGCGCCAGCCACTACTGGGAGGACACCAATATCGTGCTGGTGGACCCGGATCGCTGTACCGGCTGCAAGGCCTGTATCGCGGCCTGTCCCTACAATGCCCGATTCGTCCGGCCCGAGGGGTACGTCAGCAAGTGCACCTTCTGCGTTCATCGCGTGGAGAAGGGGCTCGAACCGGCCTGCGTCTCGACCTGTCCCACGCACTGCATGCATTTCGGGACCCTGGACGACCCGAGCACCGAGGTGAGCCGTCTGCTCGCATCCCGCAAGGCGACCAGCCTGATGCCGGAGACCGGCAACGAGCCCCACGTCTATTATCTGAGCTGAGGCAAGAGGCGCAATCCGATGATTGAAGAGGTCCTCGCCACCGCCCGCAGCAACCCGCTGGTGGATCCCAGCTTGACCATTTGGAGCTGGGAAATTGCCATCTATCTGTTCCTGGGTGGGGTCACCGCGGGGATCATGTGCATCTCCGCCATGATCGCCCTGCTGAACAAGGAACAGCAGGCACCCTTTGCCGCTTGGCGCCTTCCCCTGTGGGCGCCCATCCTCCTTTCCCTGGGTATGACCACCCTGTTCCTGGATCTGGAGCACAAGCTCTTCGTCTACCGGTTCTATACGACCTTCCAGCCCGCTGCTCCCATGTCCTACGGCGCATGGATCCTCATCTTCGTCTATCCGGCCTCCATCGCCCTGATCCTCGCGACCTTGCGTCAGGGCTATCCGCTGCTCGCCTCCTACGTCGACCGGCCGCGCATCGGCACTTGGCTGCTGGACTGGGCGGAGCGGCACCGCAAGGGTATCGCCCTCGGGAACATCCCCTTCGGCATCGCCCTGGGGATCTACACGGGTATCCTCTTGAGCGCCTTCATGGCCCGGCCGTTTTGGAACACGGCCATCCTGGGCCCGCTCTTCCTCGTCTCCGGTCTGTCCACCGCCGCTGCCCTGGCAGCCCTGCTCGGGCGGGAAGCCAGTGAGCGGCACCTGTTTACGGCGGTGGATGTCGGACTTATCATTACCGAGCTGGCAATCATCGCCCTGCTGCTGATCAGTCTGGCGATCGGTGCGCGCCTGCAGCTCCAGGCCCTGGAGAGCATCTTCGGCGGCCCTTATACCATCGCGTTTTGGCTGTGGTTCGTTAGCCTGGGTCTGCTGGTCCCCTTGATCCTCGAGATCAGGGAGCTCGGCAGCACCGGAAAAGAGGGCTGGGTATTCCTTGCCCCTATCCTGGTCCTGGTCGGCGGATTTCTTCTCCGTCAGATCGCGATCGACATCGGCCAAGATACCGGCTGGACCCATCTCTCGGCCCAGTTCGACCCGAGCCTGCTGGAACGTCTGTATCACTAACGGAGCCTTTTTGACATGAACAGACGCCTGGTGGGCCTTCTCATGACGGCCTGCATTCCACTGGCCCTCACCGCCTGTGGCGGGTCCTCGAGCTCGGATACCGCCTACAAGCAGCTCGCCCAGGCCATCGTCCACGGCCAGGATCAGGTGGACGCCGACAAGCTCGCGGACTGGATCATCAAGGGCAAACAGGATTTCGTGCTGCTGGATGTCCGCCCCCAGAGCGAGTTCACGGCCGGCCACGTTGCCTCCGCGCAGAGCGTGCCGCTCACCTATCTGGTCGAGCCGAGGACGCTGGCGCGCCTGCCGAAGGACCGGAAGCTGATCCTGTATTCGAACGGCAATCGCAAGGCATCACAGGCGGCGGTCATGCTGCGGCTCGCCGGTCTCCACGCGTACTCCCTGCTCGGCGGCTATGAGTTTTGGACCCAACGCGTGCTTCACCCGACCTTGCCCGCCAACGCCGGGGACGACGAGGTCCTGAAGTTTCAGAAGCAGCAGGCCGTCGCCTGCTACTTCTCAGGCAACTACAAGGGGGGCACCGGCGAGGCCGCCCCGCCGAACAACGCCGGCTTCACCCCCAACCTGCGGCCCAAGCCGCGCCCCCGGCCAAAGGCGGGGGCCCCCCAGATCCACGAGGGCTGCTGAGGTCACCCTGAGCCGCCTCACTCACTCAGCCGGAGGCAGGAGCAGGCGTTGCGCCGCTTCGAACAGCTCCTGCTCCTCGAAGCGGATATGGGCTTCGAGGGCAGCCGCAAGCTGGCCCAAGTTGTCCGGCCGGTCGTCGGTGATCAACGCCCGCATTGCGCCATGCTCCGCCAAGGTGCGCTCGACGAGGGTCGCCGCGCCCGCCACCGCCAGTGCCGGAAGCAGCCCCTCCGTCAGTGAGCGTCTTGCTGGAAAGCCGCACGAAAACCTCGACGCTCCGCATGCCGCCTCCTAGCGGGCAGGAACAACCGCCACGAACCCCCCCAGGCTCGGACTCCGGATAGGACCTGAAATCCACAGCCGGACCGACGAGACGAGACTTGATGTGCGTCAAAAGTTCTTCACGAATTTCTTAAGATTCGTCCACTGGCAGACGCTCACCACCTGGACTGAAAGGCGCTGCGGGGCGATTCTGTTGCCTTAGCCTATACTGAAGCCGTCAGGAATAATTCCCTTTCGTCAGGGGCTCGTGCGGACTGTGACCACGTGCATGTCAGCGCGGGCGCGCCACGCGCGCCGTGACGAGCCCCGGTGAGATCTCCCGCATTTGACGTAAATCTGCTCGCTTTCATTCGTCAGGTTGCGCGCGAGGCATGGAGACAGCGACTGGAACGTCTGCACATCACGAGGAGGAAGACATCATGACTCAACAGCTCGAACGCAAGTCGCTGGATAACCCGGACGAGGTTCGGCCGTTCAAGGACGGTAAAGGCCGGGCGGAGATCGTTACCGTGGGTGAGATCACTCTGGGACGGGGTACCTTCGAGCCCGGTTGGGTTTGGAGCAAGCACGTAAGGCCCATCGCCGGAACCGCATCTTGTCAGTCGGGGCACACCGGTTACGTCTTGGCCGGGCGTATGGTCGTCAAGATGGACGACGGCTCGGAAGTGGAGTTCGGCCCCGGGGACGCCTTCCACATGCCACCCGGACACGATGCCTGGATTGTCGGCGACGAGTCCTGTGTGCTCATCGATGTCACAGGTTTTGGGAAGTACGCGAAGCCCGCATAGCGAACCCGTTGGCCGATCGTTCTGCCGCCGGTTGTGCGGTGGCAGGGGGCATTCCCGCAAGCATCCGGCTGTTGTCTCCAGACGGGAGATCGACGGCGTTGGCCGACCGCGTGGAGGCAGCTCCAGCGGAGCCGGCGCCGCCCTGCCAAGCGTCACCGCGAAGCACAGGAGGGCATGGGCGACCTCAAGATCGCAAACGCCCGCTTCGAAGAGCGCCTCGCGACCACCGACAAGCGCGCCGACGAGAGCTAAAACGCCCGGCAGGGGTAGGCCGTGTCGCAGGGGGTCACCGACCCCATACGTTAGTCGGCACACATGCTGCGCACCAGGAACGTGCATGATCGCCTCTCCACTGACCCAAGAGCGAACAGCGCAGCGGGAAATTGACGACGGTCACTACCTCACCTCCCGTATCCCTCGGTCGAGTACGTCGAGCATCCTGCGCCGCAGCTCCAGGCGTTGCGCCCGGCGCTCAGCTCTGCGCTGGAGCTGGTAAACGGCACCCTTAAGCAGAACGGAGACGCCGAGGAATCCGAGGCCAGTCAGCATTACAGTCTCCATCAGTGCACCTCCCCCGCATCTGCCGGGACCAGAGAACCGAGCTAAAGGATGGAAGCCCGCCTTCGCGGCCCACTGCGCAAAGGCCTGTGTGTCAAGATTTGGATAGCAGTATCTGTGCCGCTCATTGGAGCAGGATGCCTGCTCCAGGGCCAGCGGCTCGCACGGATGATCTCTGCTTTGACCACGATGCGTAGTAGACACCGCGCAGAGAGCGCAAGAAATCGGCGCGTCTGGCTTCAGCAGGTCCGCTGTCACGCTGTAGGAGACGAGTGAGACCCACTTGGTCTCCAGGAACAGCAGCTCCAGACTGGTGTGCTCGGGCCGAAGCTCGGCGAGGACAGCATCATCGCGCCCTGGATACCCAGAGGAACCCTGGCGATGACCTTGTCGCGGGGCTCGAACAGGCTCAGGGTCCAGGGGACGCCTGCCCGCTGCAGCTCCTCCTCGCGGCAGCCGATCAGGCGGTCCTCGTCCATGAAGTGCACAGAGTAGATGATCTGGCCCTGGAGGAAGGTGCGGATGTCCCGGACATAGCCCACACTGGCTCGGCGCACCAGAATCTTTCCGACATCCATCCCGGGAAAGGTCCCGTCGTTGCGCACGTTGCGCAGGACGCGCACCTTCTCGCCGTAGTCGTACTCAGGGCGCATGGCCGAGCTGGCTGACGAGGTCCGCTAGGGCTACCGTAGCGGTGCATTGGCCGTGCATGTCGAAGACCCGGAAGACCTTTTCGGTGATTTGATCCGAGAGCACGAAGTCCCGGTAGGCCGCGGCCAGGAGGTCCTTGTGCAGGGTCCAGCGCTCACTGGCGTCCGCCGGCATCTCGTCGACCTCGGCCAGGTAGTCGTGGAAACCCTGCAGGATGTGCAAGCGGTTGATATGTACCACGGAAGGCTCGTACTCGAGCCGAAAATGGTCGAGAAAATCCTTGGCGCTGGAGAGCTCGCCCAGGTCCAGCTCAAATTCTTCGTCGGTCATGATTGGTCTCCGTCTGGATGGCTGAGAATCATTCACTCAGTCACTTGCCTTCGCAGGGCTTGGCGGGACCGCCGGCATCTTGCCGGCCTTCCGCCGACACCCCGGTTGCAGGACGCTCCGCAAGCGACGATCTGCCGCACTGGATCACCCCTACAACGGGGCTTCGCGCCTTGGCCGGCAGGATGCCGGCGCTCCCAGTCTCCGCCATGCGGCGCACCCTACTTCCTGAGCCAGGTCCATCAGGAGATGGCCCGAGCCCTTGAGGGCCAGCAGCAGAAACCGGGTGAGCGCCGTGGTCTGTGAAGAAGCGCCGTCCAATAGTGGCACCAGGGTCGTTGTCAATGCTGGTCCAGATGCGAGCGATATAAGAGACGAAACGCGCCAAGAGGTGCAGACCGCGGCGCCACAGGGGATGCGCCAGCAGGTAGAGGATCATCGCATGCACACCCGGATAGGTCAGATAGACATCGAAACGGCTGCGGGCAGCGGGGTCGCGGTGGAAGACGCTCTCCACGTCCTCGCCGATACGAGCCCAAATACCCGTTCTGGCGTGGGCGCTGAGTACTGCATCCGTCATCGATCTGGTCCTACTGCAGCGGGACCGCGCCCGCGTAATCGATCTCGGCCAGGAAGCCGGCCAGCTCAGGCGCCTTAGCGGCACACTTGTGCCGAGTCACGAAGCGGCGGACCTGCTGTAGCACCCGCGCGGCCAGTTCGGGCGCCAAGTCCATTGCCATT
>JARRNE010000153.1:0-5972 GCA_037385305.1 Chromatiaceae bacterium
TTTCGGTTTTTCACCGACCGATAATTTCGAAGTTCTCGGTCAGCAACGAGCGCAGCTGCGGCTGGTATTGCTGCGGATTGCTGAAGAACTCTTCACATGCCTTTCGGAATGTGTCAAACGACTCGTAGTATCGGTTATACAGGACCTGTTTCTTAAAGAACTTCCACAACCTTTCAATGAGATTCAGATTCGGCGCATACGCCGGGAGAGGAACGAGCTTGATGCGGGAGTTCTTAAGATACGCTTGGACAGCGCGCGCCTGATAGTAACGCGCGTTGTCGCAGATGACGTAGATGTAGGTGGCAACGGCATAAAACCGTTCGAGCTGCACAAACAGCGCGATGGTCGAGTCGGCATTGATGCTGTCGTCGAAGCGCACGACAGGCTCAAGGCGCTCAAGATCGATGGCGCCGTTGATATTGACGCGTTGCCGTCCCGCTGGTGGAAGGCACTTCGTGCTCCTCGCCGCGCTTGATCAGGCACTAGCTGGGTCTAACCAGGAAAGGCCATGACCTCCATATCGAGCTTCGCGGCACCCCTCCTCAAAGACCCCATCTTCGTGCTGGCCGTCATGCTGCTCGGCGGCACCGCCGCGGGACGCCTCCTGAGGTTCGTCGGGCTTCCGTCCATTACCGGCTACATCCTGGCCGGACTTGCCTTGGGACCCCAGACCGCCCACCTCATCGATGGAGAGATGCTGCGTCCCTTAAGCGACTTCACGGAGGTTGCTCTCGGCGTCATCGCCTTCAACATCGGCTCCTCCTTCGATCGCAAGACGCTGAAGTCACTCGGGCTCGGCGTGATCCTCGTGACCATAGGTCAGATGTTGCTCGTGGTGGGAATGATCACCGCGACGGTCTCGCTGCTCGGCCTGCCGCTGGACTACGCATTGCTCCTCGGTGTGCTCGGCTTCCCGGCCGGCCCGACGGTGACCTATCTGCTGCTGCGCGACCTGCGCGCGCAGGGGCCCTTCGTGACCTACGTCTTCGGCACCATCGCCCTCGGGGACGTGCTCTGTATCATCGCCTTCGGCGTGCTCTCGACCCTGGCCCTCTCTCACCTCGGGGGTGGGGCGCCCCATATTCAGACGGCAGTCACGGCCAGCCTCGCCCACGAAGGCATATCCTTTGGGGTCGGGGTGTGCCTCGCGCTGGTGACCTTGCCGCTCCTGCGCGTCGCCGCGGGGGATTCGCACCTGCGCAGCGACCAACGCCAGGCCATCTTCTTTGGTGCCCTGCTGGCGGCCATCAGCGTCGCGGGGGCCTTCCATCTTTCCCACCTGCTGACCCCCATGGGCACGGGCTTCGCCCTTGCGAACGGCATGGACCCGCCCACCCTGGACCGGCTAAAGGCATCCATCGACCCCCTGATCGCACCCCTCTTCGTCATCTTTCTGGTCACCGCAGGGGCTCACCTGCAGCCCGACTCGATCGCCCAGCCCGCGACACTGCTACTCGCGTCTATCTACGTGACAGCAGGGATTGCAGGCCGCGTCGCCGGCACCTTCGCCGTTGCCAGCCTGCTCGGGCTCGGCCCGGCGATCCGCAAATACCTCGGCCTGTCGGGCTCAGTTCAGGGCGGCCTCAACGTCGGACTGGCATTATCTCTGATGCATGGGGCGGTGCGTACGGCTTCCGGCTCGGCACTGGTTCCGATGCGACAGCTGGTCGCGACCCTCCTGGTGGGCGTCCTGATCTATCAGCTCATCGGCCCTTTGATCGTACGCCACGCCGTCAAGCGGGGAGCAGCCCTAGCGGCCCGGAGCGACTGAGAGCGAACGGAGTTTCTGAGGGGATCTGCCGGGATCCCGATCAGATCTCGCGTAACCGATTGTAAGGACATGCAAAATAACCGATTGGTGGGTGTCACCGATTTGAATCGTTGTGCAAGTCTTCAAAATAGCCCGTTTCTGAGATTTTGGGGACACCGTCATGCACGTCGCCCGGCTCGTTTTTTCGCAGGTCATCGGCCATTTGCCAATGCAGACCTTCCGGCGTTGCGTAGCACGCTACAACGGCAACCGTTACAAGAAGACCTTCTCCTGTCTCGACCAATATCTCTGTATGGCGTTTGCGCAGCTCACCTCTCGCGAGAGTCTGCGCGATATCGAGGTTTGCCTGCGCGCTCACAAAGACAAGCTCTACCACATGGGAATCCGTGGTGGCGTTTCCCGAAGCACCCTGGCCGAGGCAAACGAACGCCGGGATTGGCGTATCTATGCCGATCTTGCCCAAGCACTGATCGACATCGCGCGCCCCCTGTATGCCGACGAAGACCTGGGGCTCGACTTGGACAATAGGAAAACTCATTAGGAAAACAGGATCCTGGCTCCAGCCCAAGTCCTCCAGATTCACCGCGGGAGACATTCCCCGCCCAGCCTCCTGTTGGTCGATATTACCCCCGAACCGGCTGTATTCCCCCAAAGCGATTAACCGATGACTCATCAGTCACGGCTTTGTCCGTCGGCTCGTGTTGCGGCACGGATTGTGCTCTCTGATTTCCGGCGTCAGGGTGCACCCAACCGATGATCCATGCCATCCGGACGTCGCGGGATCGCGTGTCCATCGCGCAACTGCAACCGAAGCAGCACCTTCACTAATGTCCGCATAAGGAGATATTTACAATGCGCCCAAACAATCTGACTAAACACGCAGCGATCATCTTCACGGCCGCGTTCGGGCTCGTCATCGGTGCCAACGCCATGGCAGCAACCAAACATCAACAGAAGATGCTGGATAAGGCGTCCATAGAAGGGTTTATGGCAATGCGCGACATCCGTTTGGCGCGGGTGGCGATCTTCAGCGGTCATGTGACCGCCGCCACATCCTTTGTGGAAGATGCCAAGCAAGATCTGGCAAAGGCCGCAAAAGAGGCCGGCAAAGCGACCGTGAAGCTCGATGTCGAGGAACAGCCCGGCGCCAAGGGAGGCAAAGAGAAGAGTGTCGCGGTCGGGGACCTGATTTCGGTTGATGCTGCGGTGATGTTGTCGGAGGACTTCACCGTCACGCCAGAGAAGAAAAAGACTATCGCGAAGGCGAATGAACACCTAAAAAAGGGTGAGGTGGGCAAAGCAATTGAGGTCTTGCGGGCGGCGGCTATCGGAGTGGCGGTTACCCATACCCTGATACCAGTGAAGGCCACTGCGGAGCACGTGGACAAAGCCATCGAGCTACTCAAGGATCACAAATACTACGAGGCGAATCTTGCCCTGAAAGCGGCAGAGGATGGGGAGATTACCGATACGGTGATAGCTTCCGAACCCGCGAAGGCAGGCGCGTCAAAGAAGAAAGCAAACGAACCCGAGACGAAGTCGGAATCAAAATCCCGGCCGGAGCCTGCGACGAAGAACCAGCCCGCGAAAAAGTGAGATTGGTGGTAGGCGGTTAATCACCTGCCGCTGCGACTGCGTCCAACATCTTCGTCAGGGTTGGGGCGGGGCTAAAAGCATCGCCCCGGCCCGCCTCTCACGCGAATTTCCGCCGGATCTTGCCGTCCCCCGGGAGTGCAGGAGATCGCCGCTTTCGTCAGACGAAGACAAACTGAGGAGCCCCCGAACGGCCAACTTTCTTCCCTGGTCGGGTGAATGAACAAGGTCCCTTAGGGAGTCTGCCACCTGAGGCTAACCCGTCGCGGGGGCGTGCAGGCGAAGACCTTCGCCCGGAAGGAGCCCTTGCCGCGCACTCGCGCCCGCCGCTGCGCGACAAGATCAGTTAGCATTCAGAGCGTTATGCTGATGCCGGCATAGATTGACCGGCCTGGTCCCGGAACGGGCGTGCCCCATTGTGGTTGGTTGGGCAACGGTGGGATCGTCATGGTCGTGCCTTGACCTACGTAGGCCCCACCCAAGGGCAGATCGTAGAATTGATCGAAGAGGTTCTCGATGCCGATCTCCGCGCTCCAGCTCTTCTTCTCATAGCGCGTGCGTAAATTCACCAGCGCATAGCCGGGTGTCGTCATTTCGTTGCGCACCTGCGAGACGTCGTTCTTCGGATCAACCATCACGACCTCCAGGGTGTTCCGCCAATGGCCGAGGTGCTGCTTGAGCGCGAGCGTGGCATTCAGTGGCATGATGTTATAAAGGTTGTCGTGGGTATCCAGGTTCTCGCCCTTCGTGTAGCTCGCGATCACTTGGGCCCGGAAATCACCCAGGGTCGTGCCTCGGGCCAACAGATAGCTCGCTGAGAGATCCAGGCCGTAGAGCTGGGCGCTCTGGTTGAAGTACTTCAGTACCGTAAAGTTGTCGACGACGGGCACGATACGCGGGGCGTTTGTGTCAGAGTTCCATTGCACGGCATCGATATAGTCCTGCACATAGGTATAGTAGGGTGTTATCTTGACGCCCCACGTATCCCGGTTGACATCGTGCCAGCCAGCGGTGAGGCTCACGGTACGTGCCACCTCGGGCTTGAGGTCGAGGTTGCCTACATAACCGTTGCCGTCGCCGACGAAGTTGTTCATGAAGGCCGCCATCTGCCAGGTCGACCAGGCATAACGCTCGTAGAGATTCGGCGAGCGGGTCTTCTGCGCAAGGCTGAGCTCGTAGGTCTGGGTGCCGGTCGGCACAAAGCGGGCAAGCCAGGAGATGCCCCAATTGACGTCCTGCCTTGCATGCCCCTGGTCGTTGAAGAGCGCTGCGTCCCGCGTCTGGTTGCCCGCGCCGCCGACCCCGCTGGTCGGATAATAGGGGAGGTTATAGCCGTGGACCGGGCCGGTGTCCATGTCGACAACCTCCATGCGCAGGCCCAGGATGTTCGTCCACCGCTCCTTATGCATCTCCCACTCGCCGAAGGCGGCATAGCGGTCGCGCTGTCCACCATTGATGTTCCAGAAGGTGTACGGCCACATCATGGCGCCGGAGGGGGACCACCAGTCGTCCAGGCGATAGTTCTGATACTCACCACCAATCCGCACCAGGTCGCCGCTCGCCAGCGGTATCTCCGCGCTGAGGTTAAGCGCCCCATTCTTGCCGTCGGTATCCATCGGCATGCCAGCGGCACAACCAACCATCATGCCTCCCACCATCCTGGCACCCGAGATGGGCGAGCAGGGAATGCCGTTAAGGGCCGTGTCCCCGCCGGAACCGCTCGGCGGTTGCCCGGGACCGTACCAATACCGCTTGTCGTCCCCGAAATCCATTTGATGCTGGGTGCCCTCGTAATACGCCCGGACCTTGAGGGTGCCCCAGCCTTGTTGCCCGGTGTAGGCCAAGTTGAACTGGTTGCTCTGGTTGTCCGTCATGTCCATCCGCTGATTCGGATAATTTTCGTACGGGATGTGCTGATACCCATAGGTTAAGACCACCAGTTGGTCCCTGCCCTGCCACCCGAGCTTGAATGACTGATTGATCGCCTCATAGGCGCTCGAGCCGATCTCGTCCGAAGGCAGGGTGTGCCCTAGCCGACCGGTGAAGTGGTAGCTCTTGAAGTCGTCGGCAGCGCTGTAGTTGTTGGACGTGGCGTAGGCGCCCGTGTAATTGAAGCTCAGGTTATCCGTGGCATAGGTCGCGGCGAGATTTCCCACCCAGCTATTGCCGTTGCTTCGATAGGATATGCCCGCGCTCCCTGTCGTCAGATGCTGGCCGGAGGTCGCGAACGCGGGGGCGGCCGACTGCACGAGGATCGTGCCGCCGATGCTGTCGCCGCCCACGCTGACCGGGGTCACGCCCGAATAGACCTCTACCCGATCGACGGCCGTAGGATCGATGTAGGACAGGGGGGCATTCATGTGATTGGGGCACGAGGCAACCAGGTCCATGCCGTCGACCTCGGTGCGCACGCGGTCGTCCGCCAGCCCGCGTATAACCGGCAGGCTCGAGACCCCCCCGGCCCCGTAAGCGCTGACGCCGGGGATGGTCTGCAGCAGGCTGGCGGTGTCACTGGTGCGGGCGCGCTGGGGGGCAATCTGGGTTGCATTCAGGCTGGTAGCACCGGATGCGATATCCTGGTCGGCGGTGACCTGGATCTCTCCCAGGG
>JARRNE010000154.1:0-5965 GCA_037385305.1 Chromatiaceae bacterium
ATCAGTTCAAGCTCATTAACGACACTTGCGGGTATCAGGCGGGTGACGAGCTTCTCAGGCAGCTTGCGATCCTTATCGAGGCCCGACTGGAGCAGGGCAGCGAACTCATCCCCTCCAAGGCGTGCGATTAGCTCGGCCTCCTCCAGTCGGGCCTCGATAAGGATCGCAAGCTGCCTGAGAAGCTCGTCACCCGCCTGATACCCGCAAGTGTCGTTAATGAGCTTGAACTGATCCACGTCGATATGACAGAGCACGTGGTGCGCGCCGGGTTGGTCGTTGGCATCCGATAGCATTGCGGACAGCCGTTGCTCGAACTCCTTTCGGTTGAGGAGCCCCGTCAGCACGTCCCGCTGCTCCAGAAAGGCCAGCTGCTCTTCGTTGCGCAGGTGCTCCGTCAGGTCCTGAACGACGATCAACAGCCTGGGTTCTCCGCCAAAGCGCACGGCATGCAGCCAAACCCGAACCGGGAAATCCTTGCCGCCTTTTCGCACACCGACGGTTTCCCAGGCAATCGGGGCCCGCGTGTCCATCTCCTGGCCGAGGAGGGGGGCGCCGGATCCATCGGCGAAGAGATCCGGCAAGAGCTTCTCTGCGCTGGCATTCAGGACGTCCTCAGTGAGACGACCAAACATCATCTCTGCGGCGGGATTGAATAGTCGGATGCGTCCCTCCAGATCCGTCACAATCATGCCGTCCATCGTGGCGCTCATAACAGTCCGTAACTGCTCTTGGGTCTCCGTCTCACGGGGGTCCTCGTGCTCTTGCGGCTCGGCCCGGCCCCTGCCGGCGGCCGAGCGCGACATTGCCAGTGCCGCAGCCAGGAAGACTGCGCCTAACCCGATCGCCAACGCGATCCGCTGGTAGATGATGCGCGCGAAGTACCCCGATCGGAGCCGGTCTTCCAGAACCCAGCCGGTCCTGTCCAACGGAACGCGCGCGAGCAGTATGCCGTCGTCAGCCGCGGGCTGACTCGGTCCCTCCCTTGCGGCGCGGTCTGGCCGCCCAAGTGCTGCCGGACGGATGCGCAAGTGGTGCCCTTCCGGAACAGTTCGCTCGATCGCGCCGCAGAGCTTGGCGCAGCTGACGTCGATGAGGATAGCGCCAGCCTTCTGCCCGTCTCTCCGCCAAGAGGCCGCAAGGCTCAAGACGATGGAGGAGCCTCGGCCCCTGACCTGAAACGGCCCTTCTCGATCCCGCGCGTACTCGCGCAGAAAGATCTCGCGGTCCTGTCCCAGGGGCTCGCCCAAGGGCGCGGAACGGATGCCGTTTGCGTCGAGAACCAGCGCCGAGCCGACCCTCGGTAGCACCAGCTGCAGCAGCGACCACAGACTCTCGCGCAGCTCGCTCGAGCTCGGATGCGCGGCGACGCTGTCAAGGAGCTCAGTCTCTTGATGGATGAAGGTGGACAGCCGGCCACGCATGTCGCGCGCTGCGTTCATCAGCCGGTCTTCGGCGGTTTGCGCAACCTGGACGCCCAACGCCCGTTGAAGCTCGAAGGCGGTGTGGGCATGATCCCAGGTACTCCACCCGAGGAGCCCGAGGGCCAGCAATGCGCAGGCGAGGATTACGATCCGCGCCCGGCGGACGGTTTCCTGGACGCCGCCCGGCCATGGCCTGGCGGCCTTGCCGAGAGTCCGTTGCTCCAGTGCTCGCATGCTCCGGGGCGGGTGGGTCTATCCCCGGGGCGCTAGCCCGCCAGGGGACGGTACCTGATACGGTGGGGCTGGTCGGCCGCCTCGCCAAGGCGCCGATGGCGATCCGCCTCGTAGTCCCCGTAATTGCCCTCGAACCAGGTCACCTGCGACTCCCCTTCGAAGGCCAGCATGTGGGTGGCGATCCGATCCAGAAACCAGCGGTCGTGGGAGATCACCAGGACGCAGCCGGGGAAGGCCAGAATCGCCTCCTCCAGCGCGCGCAGGGTCTCCACGTCCAGGTCATTGGTGGGCTCGTCCAGCAGCAGGAGATTACCGCCGCGCTTCAGGAGCTTCGCGAGGTGCACCCGGTTGCGCTCCCCGCCGGAGAGGTCGCCGATCCGTTTCTGTTGGTCGGCGCCCTTGAAGTTGAAGCGGCTCACATAGGCCCTGGACGGCATCTCGTAACGGCCGACAACGATGTTGTCGAGCCCGTCCGAGATCTCCTCCCAGACCGTCTTGGATCCGTCCAGGGCATCACGGCTCTGGTCGACGTGGGCGATCTCAACGGTCTCGCCGATGCGCAGCTCCCCGGCATCCGGCTGCTCGGCTCCGGTGATCAGACGAAAGAGGGTTGTCTTGCCGGCCCCGTTCGGGCCGATTACGCCCACGATACCGCCCTTCGGAAGGTTGAATGAGAGGCCGTCGAACAGGAGGCGATCGCCGTAGGCCTTTCTCAGGCCGGTCGTCTCGATGACCAGATCACCGAGACGGGGTCCGGGCGGGACGTAGATCTCGTTGGTCTCGTTGCGGGCCTGGAATTCCTGAGACTGCAGCTCCTCGAAGCGGGCTAGGCGAGCCTTGCTCTTGGCGTGGCGGCCCTTAGGGTTCGAGCGGACCCATTGCAGCTCGTGCTTCATGGCCTTGATGCGCCCGGCCTCCTGTTTCTGCTCGAGCTCCAGGCGCTTCTCCTTTTGATCCAGCCAGGAGGAATAGTTGCCCTCCCAGGGGATACCGTGCCCCCGGTCGAGCTCCAGGATCCAGCCTGCCACGTTGTCCAGGAAATAGCGGTCGTGAGTGACCGCGACGACCGTCCCCGAATAGTCCCGCAGGAAGTGCTCCAGCCAGGCAACGGACTCCGCGTCCAGATGGTTGGTGGGCTCGTCCAGCAGCAGCATGTCCGGCTTCGAGAGCAGCAAGCGGCACAGGGCGACGCGGCGGCGCTCGCCCCCCGAGAGGGTGGTGACATTGGCATCCCAGGGGGGGAGGCGCAGGGCGTCCGCGGCCAGGTCCAGCGTCCGGTCCAGGTTGTGACCGTCGGTGGCCTGGATCAGGTTCTCCAGCTCGGCCTGCTCTTTGGCCAAGACGTCCAAGTCCGCGCCCGGATCCGCGTAGGCCGCGTAGACCTCGTCGAGACGGGCGAGGGCCGCCTTGATGTGGGCGACGGCCTCCTCCACATTGCCGCGAACGTCCTTGGACGCGTCGAGCTGTGGCTCCTGGGAGAGGAAGCCAATCTTGATGCCAGGTTGTGGGCGGGCCTCACCCTCGATATCGGTATCCGCGCCCGCCATGATGCGGAGCAATGTGGATTTGCCCGAGCCGTTTAGGCCGAGCACCCCGATCTTGGCGCCGGGAAAGAACGACAGGGAAATATCGCGGAGGATCATCCGCTTGGGGGGCACGACCTTGCCGACCCGATTCATCGTGCAAATGTACTGCGCCATAGCTCCGATATTGTGGTGAGTTGGCGGAAACGCCGAGGATTCTGAACCCTTCGGACGGCCCTGTCTAAGAGTTTGGCCCGTGGATGCAAGGGACGGCAAGGAACGGTCCTTGTGTCCCTGCCTGCCTGTCGGAGCCTGTGCAGGGAGTAACTCTTCGGCCGCGGCAGGCTCAACCGCCGGCTGAACTCACTTCTCCGCCGTGAGGTAGCAGATCCACCCGGCGTCCGGCTGCCCTCTCTCGGCCGGTCGAAAGTGGCCATCGGGGGTGCCCTCGGCGGTCCATCCCTGCCAGTAGGAGATCACCCGACGGAATCCGGCCTCCAGCAGGAGCTCCCGGATCTCAGGTAGCGTCCACAGCCGCCAGTCGTAGCTGAAGGCGCGCTCGAGGCTGGACCCGTCCGGAAACCGAAAGTGGATGTGGCAGACCATCCGATGGCTGATCGGGTCGAACTGCTCCTGCTCCCAGACATAGGTGAAGGCTTGGCCGTTGTGCCAGACGCTGCGTTCCTCCGAGATGACCCGGTGGGAGTCGTAGCCCCCGTAGGCGTCCAGAAAGAACACACCGTCGTCCTTTAGGGATTCCCGGACCCGCCGGAAATAACGCTTGAGGGTGGGGCGGTCCTTGATGAGCCAATAGCTGAAGTTCAGGGCCGCGACTGCATCGGGTGGCGGGGCTTCAACGCTGAGCACATCCCCCTCGATCAGACTCAGGCGCCGCGCCGCCTCCGGCGGCAGCCGGGAGACGTTGTTCCGGCGCCCCCAGGAGAGTATATCCCCATCGATATCGACCCCGAATCCCCGGTTCCGTTTGCGCCTGCGGACCCATTCGCAGCAGACCGCCGCCGTGCCGCAGAAGTCTTCCCGCAGGACCAAGGCGGTGCGGCCGCGCAGCAGGCGGAAGTTCTTGTCGATGAAGTCGACCTCGGCCTCTGCACACTGCACCGCGAGCTCATAGAGCTGGTGCGGATCTTCTGCATCTGCCAGGGCAACCGGTGCGGGCTTGTTACGCGTCATCTGGTTGCTCGTGGGCGCGAGAATAGGTCCACGTCGACTCCGATTGCCTGGGTTTGGGACGAGAAGCAGCCGGTCTTGCCGGATCACCTCGTCCCCGCGCCCACGTCTGGGAAACGATAAGTATTAGAAACAACAACCTAGCGATCCCTTCCGGGGTCTCAGGCTAGCGCACTCATTTGCGCGCCCCTAGCTCTTCGTATATTCTACTTTGCCCGCCTGGTCGCGTAAGCACCGCATCCGGCGTTGGGCATGATTTTGGCCGGGTAAGGTCGGAGTCTGACCGTTTCGGAGAGGTGTCCGAGTGGCTTAAGGAGCACGCCTGGAAAGCGTGTATACGTTAATAGCGTATCGAGGGTTCGAATCCCTCCCTCTCCGCCATCTAACCGGCTGATTCAGAAAGCCACGTCTTAGTTATCCCCTTTCTTGGGAGTCTTCTGGTTCCGAGTTCCGGGACAGAGTCCCAGAGCAGAGTTCAGAGTTCCGGCGACAGTATACTCAACGCCGTCGTTGGCGTGAGAACATATCGGGAGTGGAGGCATCCCGATGCTCTGGCTGGGGACCCGGCTGCTTTGGGCGCAAGACGCGCCCCAGGCGCGCCTCAAGATCATCGACGAAAGCGTCGCTGCCCAATGGACGTCCGGTGCGCGCATGCAAGTCGAGTAGTTCATGCAGGGTATCGGCATCGGTTCCGTCCAAGTACTGTAGCCAGTCGGGAACAAGGTCGAGTAACGGTCGGACTCGAACCAGCGCGTCGTCTTCGCCACGCAGGTGAGCGGGGGCGCTGGACCATGGCCAATCGGCGACTGAATGGCACAGCCCTGCTCTCGCTGGATTGTGCTCGACGTATCGAGCCGCTGCCTCCAAGCAGCGCTCGTCCATGACAAAGGAGTGGGATCGCTCCTGCCAGAGGTGCCCCGCCGTCCATAGCGAAAGTTGATCATCCGTGTGTAGCGGCGGTGCGCCCCCGCAATGGCGCAGCGCAGGCCGCCTAGTTCAGCCAATAATCCTGCCGATAACCTCTCTGACCGCTTGCTGATCCGTGTCCTTTAGCTGCCCCAGCCGCTTGAGGACAATGCGTTTCTCCGCGGTGAAGACCACCGGCTTGATGGCCGACGGTTTGAGTAGCCCTGCCCCCTGCCAGTCTTGAATGAGAGCTTCTCCGAAGCTTGGCGGTCGGTGCACTTGGCTGGTAACCGCCATCAGAATCACATCCTGGCGTTTCCGGTAGTAGGTGTCCGAACTGACCACCACCGCTGGGCGCTTCTTGCTGCCGACCTGATTGGTGAACGGGAAGGTAATCAGGACAATGTCGCCGAAGTTATAGGTTGTCGTACTCGGCATCGTCCGTATTGTCCCAGATGGCATTTAACGTCGGCTCCGTGGCAGCCATGGCCGCTCGTGCCAGTTTGTGCTCGTTGTCACGCTGGCTGAGAAAGTCGATAAAATCCTCCACCTCCGTCACCCGCTCCGGCGGCAGAGCTTCCAGCTTCCGGATTACCTGGTCAATCTGTTGTGGTTGCATGGTGCCTCCGTCAGGCGTGGGGTTGATAGGCTTGGCGGGTCTTGGCGTCGCGCACTTGGCGCCTTGGCGGTTCC
>JARRNE010000155.1:0-5949 GCA_037385305.1 Chromatiaceae bacterium
GGCCCAGCAGCTCCATTCGGCTTCAAACCGCAGCAAGGGGCAAGCGCTTGGCCAAGTCAATCTCGAAGGTGCCGTAGGGACAGCGGGGCGAACGTCGAGCGACTGCTCTCGGGGCCCTCGTCCGAATCCCCCGGATCGCGCCTCACCGGGACGTCCAACCGAGCCCGCGTCTCCGCTCCGAGAGACTGCGACACCTTGGCGAAAAATCCCTCTTGTGGCACAGCAACCCAGTGCCCGCGAAGCGCCGCCCGATGTCCGTCAGCGACAGCGCCGGGCCTCTCACGCAGGAGGCCACCGCCTCCAAGAGGGTCGTCAGTCGTCGGCTGTGTATGTCCGCCAGCAGTGGCAGCAAGCATCGTTGTGAGATCGTGTTCGCGTGCATGGGGCGGCTCCTGGTCGGTTTGCTTACCTCCTCGGTATCACAACCCCCCCTGCACGCGCTATTGCGCCTTGAAAATCTCTTCTATCTCACTGTCTCTCAGAACGATATTGGGGGGTACTTCAACCTCCGCCCTTCTTGCCATCTTCAGGATCCTCATCCGCGTCCGGAAAGCGACGGCGGTCGGGAATCTCGTCGTCGTCCATCAGGATCCGATGGGCATCTCCGTCCAGGTCGTCGAATTGCCCGCTGCGGGCGGCCCAGAAGAGCACGCCCACTGCAACCAGGCCGATGAGGAGCATACCCGGAATGAGGCCGTAGATGACATCCATAGAGATAGGCGAGACCTTAGCGGGCTCCTGCATCGCAGAAAAGTCCGCGCAGACGAGCCGAGTTGCCGATCACTGCGAGCGAGCTCAATGGCATCGCCACCGCTGCAACAAGAGGTGACACCAGTGCCGACATCGCCAATGGCACCATGATGATATTGTACGCAATTGAAATCCCAATATTCTGGCGGATGGTCAACAGGGTGCGCCGGGACAGCTGCGCCGCCTGATGGACCTTCTCCAGGTCGCTGCTGATCAGCACGATGTCGGCACTGGCGATGGAGACGTCGGTGCCGCTCCCGACGGCTATGCCCACATCGGCGCGGACCAGGGCGGGGGCGTCATTCACCCCGTCGCCGACCATGGCAACCCGGCGACCGTCCTGCTGGAGCTCGGCGATGACGCGATCCTTGTCCTGGGGCAGCACCTCCGCGATCACGGGAACGCCGCCAAGCTCTTCCCCGATGCGCTCCGCTGTGCTTCGGCGGTCGCCGGTCAACAGGCTCACACGGATCCCCCCTTCCTTGAGCCGGGCCACTGTCTTCGGCGCGCCGGGGCGAAGACGATCCTCGGCCTCCAGTATCATGATCTCTCTTCCGTCCAGTGCCACGTGGACGGAGCTGCCGCCGGGCAGCGCCGACTCCTCGACGCCTCCGAGGTCGCAATCCGAATCGACGCCTTGCAGACGCAGCCATTCCGCGGTCCCCGCGACGACCCGCCTGCCATTGACCCGCCCGCTGATGCCGAGCCCGGCCCGCACCTGAATCTCGCGCACCTCCTTGTCGAGGTAAGGAATGTCGGCGCGCCGACAAAGGTCGAGGACGGCGGTAGCCGTCGGGTGCTCGGAGAAGCGCTCCAGCCCGGCCAGGTGGGCGAGCGGTTCTCGCAACGCCGCGCTCAGGGTCAAGGGGTCCCCGCCATCCCAAACCAGGTCGCGATGTGCGATCCGAGTGACGACCGGCCTGCCCTCCGTCAGGGTCCCGGTCTTGTCGAACACGAAATCGTCGATGGACGAGAGACGCTCCAGCACGGCCCCATTCTTCACCAATATGCCTTCCCGAGCCCCAAGCCCGGAGGCCACGGCAACGGCCATGGGCGTGGCCAGGCCAAAGGCGCAGGGGCAGGTGATAATGAGCACGGCCGTGGCCGCCAGCAGCGCGGTGTCCACATCCACGCGGACCCACCATAGGAAGGTCAGGCTCGCGAGGCCAATGGTCGCAGCCACGAACCAAGGCACCACGCGATCGGCCACCGATTGGATCGGGGCCTTGCTCGCCTGGGCGTCCTCAACGAGCTTGATGATCCGCCCGAGCGCAGTGTCCTTCAGCAGCCCCTCCGTGCGGATGGTCAAGACACCCGCAGCATTGAGGGTTCCGGCGGCGACCTTGTCCCCCGGGCGCCTGAGCACAGGACTGGATTCGCCGGTCAGCATGGACTCGTCAACATGCGCCTCGCCGTCCAGGATGTCCCCGTCCACCGGGATCTTCTCCCCGGGGCGCACCAGAACCACTTCCCCGAGCTTGACCGCCCGGATGGGCACAACCACCTCTTGCTGCCCACGCAGCACCGTGGCGACTCTGGGCTGGAGGTCCAATAGCCGCTGGGTGGAGGCCACGGCATGCTGCTTTGAGATGGACTCCAGGTAGCGCCCAATCAGGATCACGAACAGGAAATTGACAACCGTGTCCCAGTACACCTCCCCCGTGCGGGTCCCGCTGACCGTCACGTAGAGCGAATACAAATAGGTGATCGAGGCACCGATGGCGATCGGCAGATCCATGCCAAGGGCGCCGGCGCGCAGCCCGGACCAGGCACCTTTCAGGAAGGGATGACCGGAGAAGAGCAAAGTGGGGGTTGCGATTGCAAACCCGATCCAGTGGAACAGACCACGGAACTCGCCCCGATCCGCCCCCGCGTAGAGGGCGATAGAGACCCAAAGGAGGTTCATCATCGCAAAGCCCGCGAAGGCCATGCGATAGAGGAGCATTCGGTTGCGCCGCTTTAGAGACCCCTCGGCCGCCTCCGGGTCGAAAGGCACGGCCACGTAACCGATGTCCGTCAGCCGACGAAGGGCGCGGGAGAGCTTGACGCGCTGGTTGTCCCAGCGCAGCTTCAGCCTGCGGCCCGTGAGGTTCACCCGGGCTTCCTCCACGCCGGGAAGGGCCTGTAGGCTATTCTCGATAAGCCAAACGCAGGCCGCGCAGTGAATCCCCTCCACCAGAAGATTTATCTCGCGCTCATCCGCGAGGGCGTCGACGAACTCCTCCTGAACCTCGTCTAGGTCATAGATTGCCAGGTCCTTCGGTGGCTCGGGCGGAGGGCCGAGGATCTCGCCCTCGGGTGTGCGCTGGTAGAACCCCTGCAACCCGGCCGCGTAAATGGCCTGGCAGACGGATCTGCAGCCGTTGCAGCAGAAGACCTGCTCGTGACCCGAGACAAGGGCCCGAACCTCGGACGATGGCTGGAGCGGAAGACCGCAGTGGTAGCAGCGACGACCAGTCGCCTCGGCGGCCCCTGTAAGGTTTCCGCCGCTCAGAACCTGCGGGCCGCTCACGCTCAGGGACGCAGAACCTGGATCCGTTCACCCTTGTTGTATTCGGTTCCGTGCGCGGTCACCGAGAACAAGGTGTCCCAAACGCCGTAGAGCGGAAACTGAACTTCGGCCACGTAGCGACCTTTGCTCTCCTCCCTCATCGGGGCGCTGAAGTCTTTCTTTGCGTTCGAAGGACGATAGGCATGGAAGATAACTCGCTCCGCCTCCACCGGCTGGCCGGCGGAGTCGACGACGAAGAAACGCACAGAGCGCTTCTCCCCCGCCTTGATATCCTTCGGGATATCTTCCTTCATCAGCCAGCTCGGCTCGTGCAACAGCCTCGAGACCAGCGTGTGCTCGTAATGTTCGCCCCGTTCGTAGTAATTCTCCGACACCAAACCCGGATTGCTGATGATCGCGAAATAGACCATCGTGAGGTTGACACCCAAGACGATGACCACCATGGCGATCCAGCCGACCACCCATGGACTGCGCCAAGCGGACAGCGACCTCTCCTGTGTAACTGAGTGTGCCATTTCAACGTTCCCCGATTCAGCGAGACGGTCCGACAAAAAAGATGCTCTCTCGGCTCGTCTGCACCGCCTGTCCCGACGGCCGAACCCCGTGCACGTGGAATGTGACTGGGATCTGATCGCCATGTAGGTCCTTAGGCGGGATTCTCAAAAACACAATAGCGGGGGTGACCTCCCCGTGCGGCGCGAAAACCTCCCTCCCCGCGTCCACCAGCTCCAAGCCCTTGGGCCCTGACGCAGTCACGCGCAACGAAAGGTCCTCTGGCATCTTGTTCAGGATCTTGAGCGTGTAGCGATTTTGGATCGAGCCGTCGCTCAGCATCACGAACAGGGGCGCCCGCTCATGCAGGACATTGAGCTCAATGGCGTCGAGCGACGCGAAGCCGTAAAAAATGCCGCTCAACGCCACGGTCAGTATTGTCGAATAGACCCAAACGCGCGCACGCAGGAAGAGCGCCTTGGTCGGCTTGCCCTCGACCTCGTCCAGGGAAGCGTAGCGGATGAGTCCTCGCGGCCGGGAGACCTTGTCCATCACGGAGTTGCATGCATCGATGCAGAGCGCACAGGTGATGCAGCCTTCCTGCTGTCCTTCGCGGATATCGATCCCGGTTGGGCAGACCGCCACACACTGCCGACAGTCGATACAGTCTCCGGTGATCCGGCCGCCCTCCGTCTCCCCCTTCTTGAGCCGACCGCGGGGCTCGCCGCGCCTCACGTCATAGGTGGGCAGTAGCGTCGTTCGGTCGACCATCACCGCCTGAATACGCGCATAGGGGCACAGCCAGAAGCAGGCCTGCTCCCGCAGGAACCCGGCCAACACATAGGTTCCTGCCGTGAACAGCGCGACCGCCGCGTAGGCCGCTGCATTCGCCTCCCCCAGAAAGAAGATGCGCCACAGGGCCGGCGCGTCGGTGAACCAGGAGACGAAGCTGAACCCCGTCAGAAAGCCGATGAGCAACCAGGCCACGTGCTTGGTCGTTTTCGTCAGGACCTTGCCGACGCCGAGCGGCGCCTTGTCGAGCTTGCGTCGCTGCGGCGGCTGGCCCTCGAGCTTTTCCTCGAGCCAGGTGAAGACGTCGGTCCAGACGGTCTGAAAGCAGAAAAATCCGCACCAGACCCGGCCGGCAACTGCTGTCGTGACGGCAAGCAGGATCGCAAAGAACAACAGGAGCAGCGAGAGCATCCAGAAATCTTGCGGGAGGACCGTCGCCCCGAAGATGTGGTACTGCCGGTTGGGGATGTCGAACAAAACGGCCTGCCGACCGTCCCAACGGACGTAAGGCCCTAGAAAGAATACAAGCCAAACCGCTGCGCTCAACCACTTGACCTTGCGCCATTTGCCCGGGAGGCGCTTTGCGTGAATGGTTTCGTTTCCGGTGTTGACATGCCAGTGCAGCGACTCCTCATACAGCTCGTCGACCACACCTGCGTTCGCTTCGACTTCAGTGTTGCTCACCCTAGATCTCCGAGATACCGCCGACGGCCCCAGAGCGCGGCGTTCTACGGTCGGACCCCGCAGACACCCTGTCTTTGGGCAAAAGAGATAAATGCTAGCGGATCTTCTCCGAGCCGACCTTGCGATTTCGCAAATCCAACCACGTGATTTTCGGAAAATTCCAGGACCAAAAAAAGGGGGATACCAGATCCCCCTGCATGTTTGGCATAACCCTTCTCGTTATTGTTGAAGCCTGTGCTCCCGCGCATCGCGGTTCATCAGCTTCATGACTTTGAAGGCCAGAAAAAGCAGAATCACGATCGCAAGCGCCACGCTGAGGATCGCCCCCCAGAACACGGCATCGAAGTGCATGTTGCGCCCTCCTCTTTCCCTCCCCTAGTGGCTGAGCTTGTAGACGTAGACCACCAGCTTCTTGATCTCGTCCGCCGTCAGCTTGCCGTTCGGTCCGCCCCACGCCGGCATCACCGCATTGCGAGTATCCGCAACTCCGGGCTGATTGACCCCGTACGTAATCGTGTGCTTTGCGCTCGCGTAGCCGCCCGGCTCGAAGCGCCAGATACGGTCCGTGAGATTCGCCGCGCCCACGGTGACGGTCTGCCCGTTGGGAAGCTTGGCAATAATTCCGTTCGCCTTTGGACCGTGGCAAGCCACACAACCACCTTTTCCCTTGAAGATCTCCCATCCCTCCTTGCTGCCCGGCCTCCCCTCGCTCAACGCCA
>JARRNE010000156.1:0-6732 GCA_037385305.1 Chromatiaceae bacterium
GGTGGGGGACATCGAGGGTGCGAGCCAGCTCGCAATCCCTGCGGATAAGCGCTTCTATGCGGGCGGCACCGCGACCGTGCGGGGCTACAAGTACCAGTCGGTCGGCCCCGTCTTTCCAGACAACACACCGGAGGGGGGGACTGCGGTGGTCGCCGGCACCCTGGAGCTGCGGCAGCGCATCGTGGGAAACTACGGCGCGGTGGCCTTCGTGGACGCGGGCCAGGTCGCGGCGAACGACTGGTCATTCTCCCGCCCCTGGGGCATCGGCGTCGGCGTAGGTGCGCGCTATTACACGTCCATCGGCCCCATCCGCTTGGATGTGGCCTTTCCCGTCAACAAGCTGCCTGACAGCGGCTCCTTCCAGATCTATCTCGGTATCGGGCAGGCCTTTTGATGCGCCGATCAGCCAAGGTGTTGGCCTGGACGCTCGGCGGCTTGCTCGGTCTGCTGGTGTTCGTCATCGCGGCTGTCCTGGTAGGGGCAAACGTCCAGCCGGGCCGGGACCTCATCGAGCGCATGGTCCCGAAGCTGACGGGAGGCGATGTCAGGCTGCAGGGGCTTGGGGGGTTCTTTCCGAGCGCGCTGAGCGCGGCGCGGGTGGAGCTCCTGGACCGGGAAGGTACCTGGCTGGTCGTCGACAGATTTGTGCTCGATTGGTCGCCCTGGAGGCTGTTGCTGGGGGAGGCGTACATCGATCGCCTCGCGGCAGCCGGGATCGACATGCGGCGACGGCGGATCCCGTCCTCGAAGTCCTCTTCCTTCAGCCTGCCGGTCCAGGTGAGCCTGCAGTCTCTCCAGGTACCAAGATTTCAGGTGGGCTCCGCAGTGGCGGGCATCGAGGCGGGCCGCCCGACGGGCTGCTGGCAAGGGCCGCCGGCCTGACCAACGTCGGGGCCATTACGCTCGACGCCTCGCTTCAGGGCCCCCGCTCGGCGGTAGCGATCCATGTCGCCCTGGAGGCGGGCCCGCTCAAGGCGGGGGTCGAAGGCAAGCTCGATCTGGTGAAGGACGCGGCCGATCTCGAGGTTCACGCATCCGCACCCGCCATGAGTCCGCGTGCCGACCTCGCGTGGCAGTCACTCTCACTGGACGCGACCCTGCGTGGTCCCTTCGTCCGCCCCTTGGCGAAGGGTACCCTGCACGCGGCAGATCTCGAGGCCGACGGGGCCGAGGTGCGTAGCATCGCTGCGGATATCCGAGGTGAGGCCGGGCAGCTGCGTGTTGACGCCTCGCTGGACGGACTGCGCATCCCGGGTCGGCGTCCGGACGCCTTGGCGGGCGCGCCCCTGGTGATCAAGGCGGAGGCCCGTCTCGACAGGCCCGATCGGCCTGTCACCTTCGCGATCACACACCCCCTGATAAAGGCGGACGGTGAGCTGCTGACGGCTAAAGAGCGGCGGGCCAAGATCACCCTGAAGCTGCCGGATCTCGCACCTCTGGCCGCGGTGGCCGGCACCCGTCTGGACGGTCATTCGGAGCTTCATCTCCTGGCCATGGAGAAGGCGGGCACCATGACCGTGGAGGGCGACGCGACCTTGGGCATCACCGGGGGCGAGTGGCCCTTTCCCGGTCTGCTCGGGGATTCCGCCCGGATCACCCTGTCCGCGGCGCGGCGCGGACAGGACCTCACCCTGTCTCGCCTGCAAGTGGACGGCAAGACGGTCCGACTGTCGGCCGAGGGAGGACTGAGTCCTCAGGCGGTTAAGCTTCAGTGGCGGTTGGCCTTGTCCGAGCTGGGCGCGCTCAGCCCGAACTTCTCCGGTGCGTTACAGCTCGAGGGGCGGGTCGAGGGACCGGAGGACGATCTCGCGGTCAAGGCCGACCTCAGCGGCCGGCTGGCTGCACGGCACCTCCCGGCCGGCCCGATAAGGGTCCACCTGGAGGCGAAGGGCCTACCCAAGGCCCCGAGCGGGGATCTGACCGCTCAGGGCACCCTGGCGGGGTCACCCCTGCAGCTGGCCCTGTCCGCTCGGCGAACCCCGGGCGGCGAGACCCAGGTGGACATCAAGCACGCGGACTGGAAGAGCGCCCAAGGCGAAGGGCGACTAACGCTGCCGGCGGGTTCCTTCTTTCCCATTGGTACTCTGAAGCTCGGCATGAAGCGACTCCAGGATCTTCAGCCCCTGCTCGAAGAGCCGTTGACCGGGAGCTTCACGGCCAGTCTGACGACCACCAGGAAGGGGGATGTGACCCGGGCACAGGCAACTGTTGAGGCCCGCGCTGCCGGATTGCGGGGATCGGGCTTCGTCGACCGCCTGAGTTTGGCAGCGACCGTACTGAACCCCGATACGCGGCCGGTGGTGGATGCCACGCTGATCGCGGACGGCCTTTCCGCGAAAGGCGTCGCCGGGTCCGGTCGGCTTGTGGTGAAGGGGCCGGACGATGCCCTCGGGGTTCAGCTCACAGCCAACGCGCAGACCCTGAAGGGCGCTCCCGCCCGGCTGAACGCATCGGCGGTGCTGGACGCCCCGAAGAAGAAGGTGGACCTGTCGGTTCTGGAGGCCAGCTGGAAGGGGGAGAAGCTGCGCCTGCTCTCCGGGGCGGAGGTCGTATACGCCAAAGGCCTCAGCGTGAGCAACCTCCGCCTGGGACTTCGGCAGGCAATGCTGGAGGTCTCAGGCCGCGTCTCTCCGACCCTGGATCTCACCGCGCATGTGCGCAACCTGTCCCCTGATGTGGCGGCAGCCTTCGTTCCCGACCTGAACGCCCAGGGGACGATCCGGGCAGACGCCCGGCTTACCGGCACCCTCGCGCGTCCATCCGGCACGGTGCAGCTGGACGCCAAGGGCCTCCGGATGCGCAGCGGCCCCGGAAGGTCCCTGCCTGCGGCGAGCTTGACCGCAAAGGCGGACCTAGCAGGCGAGACGGCCCGGATCGACGCCCGCCTGATGGTGGGACGCAAGACCCATCTGAAGCTGTCCGGACAGGCGCCCATCGCGGCAGGCGGCCGTATGGATCTGCGGGCCGGTGGCGAGCTGGACCTCGCCCTGTCGGATCCCATCCTGGCGGCCGCCGGGCGCCGCGTGCGCGGGCAGGTCCAGCTGAGCGCCGGCTTGGCGGGGACGCTGGCAGATCCCAGCCTGAGCGGGACGGTTCGGCTCGTCCGGGGAGAGGTTCAAGACTACGCCCAGGGCGTGCACCTGCGGGAGGTCAGCGCCGTCCTGGACCTACATGGAGATATGGTCCGCATCGCCCGCTTCAGCGCACGCGCCGGTTCCGGGACCCTGTCCGCCTCCGGCACCGTCGGGCTCCTCGCGCCGGATGTCCCGGTCGACCTGCGCGTGGGGGCCAGTCGGGCGCGCCTGCTCTCGAGCGATCTGATCACCGTGAACCTGAACGCGAACGTCACTGTCGCCGGACAGGCCACCAAACAGCTTCTGCTCGCGGGCAACATCCACGTCAATAAGGCGGAGATCCGTATCCCGGAGACCCTGCCCACCAGCGTGGCGACCCTCAATGTGAAACCTCTCGGGCAGAAGCCGCCCCGCCCCGCGCCGCCGGGCCCGACCATCAGCCTCGATCTCACGGTCGACGCCCCCCGGGAAATCTTCGTGCGCGGCCGCGGGCTCGACGCAGAGCTCGGCGGCCGCGTGCGCGTCCGTGGCACGGCCAAGGACCCCCAGCCCCTCGGCAGCTTCCACCTGCTGCGGGGTCAATTCACCATGGCGGGGCAGACCCTGACCTTCTCCACCGGCGAGGTGAGCTTCAACGGGGGGAGTCTGACGGACCCCTCCCTGGATTTCACGGTCACTACGACCAACGGGACCACGACAGCGACTCTGAACATCGCTGGCACGGTAAGCAGTCCCAAGATTACCCTGAGCAGCACACCCACGCTGCCTCAGGACGAGATCGTGTCCCAGCTGTTATTCGGTCGCAGCGCCTCCTCCCTGAGCCCCTTCGAGCTGGCAGAGATCGCTTCCGCCGTGGCCCAGCTGACGGGTGTGACCTCCGGGGGCCTGAACCCGCTGGGCAAGATTCGCAAGGGTCTCGGTCTCGACCAGCTTGCGGTCGGTACCGGCGCGACTGGCCAGCCGACGCTCGAAGCGGGCCGCTACGTGGCCCCCGGCGTGTACGTCGGCGTCGAGCAGGGCACCACGGCCGGCAGCACCAAGGCCAAGGTGCAGGTCGACCTTACCAAGCGTCTGAAGCTCGAGGGCACCGTCGGCACCAGCTCCAGCTCTGCCACCGGAGCGGCCGGCGAAGGAGGGAGCAGCGTGGGGATTTCCTATCAGCTAGAATATTGAGCCTCGCTGGAATATTGAGTCTCGCCGGGCGGCCGGAGGCGCGCCGATTCGTCTGCCTCGACTCCGGAAGGGGCACCTTGCGAGCGCACATTGTGGGGCTTCTTCTCAGATTCGAGTTTGTTGCGGATGATCCCTGCTAGCCGCGGACGGGACGCGAATCGCCGTTCACTGATGGGGGCGAGGTTGAAGGTCCGCCTTTGGCTGGCTGTCTGTCTGCCGACGGCGATGCGGCGCCGGCTTTGCGCGCCCGGTTTCGCCGACCTCTGGACGAAGGGAAAAGAAGAAGAATGCACGTGTTGATCGTCGACGACGCCCCGGAGATCCGCCGACTGATGAAGTCGTTCCTCGAGACGGGGGGATTCAGTGAGGTGTCTGAAGCCGCGACCGCCGAGGAAGCCTTTGTGGTGCTTGGCCTTGACGGAAGCGCCCCCGGTGCCGCCTCCCGGATCGGCCTGGTCTTGATGGACGTCTATTTGCCTGGCTTGAGCGGCATCGATGCCTGTCGTCGGATCAAGGAGGACGACAGCTGCCGGGATCTCCCGGTGGTGATGGTGACTGTGAGCACGGATGTGGACTGTCTGCAGGCCTCCTTCGAGGCGGGGGCGATCGACTACATCACCAAGCCCATCCGCCGAATCGAGCTGCTGGCCAGGCTCCGATCGATTCAGACCCTCCAGGAGGAGATGGATCGCCGCCGGGCGAGAGAACGCGAGCTGCTAAGGGTGAAGGCCGAGCTGGAGGACGCGAATCGGGAGCTGCGCCGCCTCTCCGCTTCGGACGCCCTGACCGGTATCCCCAATCGTCGGCGTTTCGACGAGGTTTTGGCGCATGAATGGGCGCGGGCGTCGCGGAGCCAGCGCCCCCTATCGATTGCGCTCACCGACATCGACTACTTCAAGGCGTACAACGATGCGTACGGCCATCAGAGCGGCGATGCCTGCCTCGTGGCGGTTGCGAATGCCCTGAAGCTGGCAGCCCGGCGGGACATCGACCTGATCGCCCGCTATGGCGGCGAGGAGTTTGCGGCTGTCCTCCCGGAGCTCGGAGAAGATGGCGCCATCCAGGTCGGGACGACGTTCAATCTGGCGGTGGCCGGGCTGCGCATCCTGCACAAGGCGTCCCGGGTTTCCCGTTTCGTCACCCTCAGCGTGGGAGTTGCCACCACCGTGCCCTCGCGCTCGACCACCGCAGCACAGCTCCTGAGCCAGGCCGACATGGCCCTCTACTACGCCAAGTCCTCCGGCAGGAATCGAGCCATCCCCTTCCGTGATATCGCGGACGGCGTGCCGGGTCAGGGGCCTATGTGCCCCTTCATTCCCGGCGGGTAGCCCCCCGGTCCCAATCCGCCTCAGGTAGCAGACCGGATCCTCCAGCACGAGCGAATCCGGGGGTTATGCGCGAAATCCTTGGGTAAGGTCGCGCCGGTGATGTCTTCCGGGGAGAGATCGCTCAGTGCCGCCCTGTCCATGCGGAAGCGGCGCAGGTTGGTGGAGAAGAGGAGTGTACCGCCGGGCTGAAGCAACCTGACTGCATGTGCTTGGAGGCGATCGCGAAGAAGGACAGGTGGGTCATGGGCGGGAAAGCATATCGGCAAACAGCCGCTGCATCCCGACGGGACACGGTTCCTTGCGGGGCGGGCGGTAAGCGCTCAAAATCGCGCATTCTCTGCAGCCATCCGGAGACACCCGATGTCCGACAAGGCCCCATGGATCACTTACCGTCCGGAGCTCAAGGTGCTCGACTGCACGATTCGAGACGGCGGCTTGGTCAACGGCCACCGCTTCAACGACGACTTCGTGCGTGCGGTCTATCAGGCCTGCCTCGACGCCGGGATCGACTACATGGAGATCGGCTATAAGAACTCGCACCGCGTCTTCCCGCGGGAGAAGTTCGGACCGTGGCGCCACTGCGCGGAGGAGGATCTGCGGCGCGTGGTCGGGGACCACGACGCAGAGGCCACGGGTCTCAAGCTGGCCGCCATGGCGGACGCGGGCAAGAGCGATTGGGAGAAGGACATAGTTCCGGCGTCTGAGAGCCCCCTAGACATGATCCGGGTGGCTTTCTACGCCCACCAGGTGTCCGAAGGGGTAGACATGATCCGGCACGCGCATGAGTTGGGCTATGAGACAAGCGCCAATCTGATGGCGGTCTCGAACCTCACGGAGGCGGAGATCGACACGGTGCTGGAGGCGATCGCTCCGACCCCGGCCGGGGCCATGGTGATTGTGGACAGCTTCGGGCATCTGTATCGCGAGCAGGTCGATCTCCTATACCGAAAGTACTCCGATGCGCTCCGGGGCACCGGCAAGGAGATCGGCATTCACGCCCACAACAACCTGCAGCTTGCCTTTGCCAATACCATCGAGGCCATCATCCTGGGCTGCAATCGGGTGGATTCCACGATCTACGGGTTTGGGCGCGGGGCAGGCAACTGCCACACCGAGCTCCTCCTGGGCTTCCTGCGTAACCCGAAGTTCGACGTGCG
>JARRNE010000157.1:0-10814 GCA_037385305.1 Chromatiaceae bacterium
CTTCGTCCTCGTCCGAGACGAGGTCGAACGGGAACGACTGCTTGGCCTTGAAGTTTTCCTGGGTCTTGAGGGTGTCCCGAGAGACCCCGAGGACCACCGCGCCTGCCTGGTCGAACGCTGCGCCGGCATCCCGGAAGTCTTGCCCCTCCTGGGTGCACCCGGGGGTGCTGGCCTTGGGATAGAAGTAGAGAACGAGCTTCTTCCCGCGGAAATCTGACAGTTGGACTATCCTGTTACCGGTCGTCTTCAGCTCGGGGTCGGGAACGGTGTCGCCTACGGCTAGGGTCATCGGCTGTCATCCTTTGAGGGGCTCAAGCACTGCGTCCAGGTTGAGACCGTCACAGTAGTCCATGAACTCTTCGCGGAGCGTCGCGATATGCACCTCGGCGGGGATCCCGATGGTCATGTGCACCGAAAACATGGGGGTGCCGGTGTGGGCCGCGGCGTAAGTCGTGGTGGACATGTCCTCGATATTGATGCTGCGCTCCGCGAAGAAACCCGCGAGGTTGTTGACGATCCCCGGGTGGTCCATGGAGACCACGTCCACCCCGTAGGGCAGCAGGTTGGTCCCTGACGCGCGCTCCCCGGTCCGTTTGGATGTGATCGACATCCCGAGCTGGCGCCCAAGCTCCGGTAAGGCGTTCTCAACCTTCGCGAGGGTGTTCCATTTCCCCTCCACCAGGAGCATTGCTGCGAACTCGCCGCCGAGTACCGTCATCCGGCTGTCCTCGATGTTGCAGCCATAGTCGAGGATCGCTTTCGACAGCTGATTGACGATCCCGGGATGGTCGTCGCCGAGGGCGGAGATGACGAGGTAGGTTTTCTTGGGGGCCATTTCCGGATGCATGTTGTTCTGTGGCAAGTCTATAGTCTTCGGGGAGTTTAGCACGGGGTCCGACCGGGCAATAAACGTCGATCCTGCCCCAGGCGCGGGGACGGTCGGCTGCGCGCCGCCGAAGACCGATTGAGGGCCCGTCGCAACAACGCGGAAGGGTGCGAATCTCCCGGCCGTTCGGCATGCCGGGCTAGGCGGGCAACATGCCGTCGGTCCCGGAGACGCAGGGTTCAAGGAGCTCCCCGGGGAGGCGCCTCAGCCGGGTTGTTTTCAATCAAAGCCAACAGATAATATTCATCTTTTCATGCGGGCCGGAGCCTAGAGATGTTTCGCGGCAGTCTCGTCGCCTTGATTACCCCCATGCACGAAGATGGCCGGATCGATGAGGACGGCCTGCGGCACCTGGTGGACTTCCACGTGCAAGCCGGAACGGCTGCAATCGTCGCCGTGGGGACCACGGGTGAGTCCGCAACGCTGGACGAGGATGAGCACTGCGCGGTCATCCGGCGGGCGGTTGAGCTCGCGGGGGGACGGGTCCCTGTTATTGCGGGCACAGGTGCCAACTCGACGACCGAGGCGATCGCCCTGACCCGTTGTGCGCAGCAAGCGGGAGCGGCCGCGGCGTTGCTGGTGACCCCCTACTACAACAAACCGACGCAGGAGGGCCTGTTCTTGCACCACAAAGCTGTGGCCGAGTCGGTTGACATCCCGCAAATCCTCTACAACGTGCCCGGTCGAACCGCGTGCGACATGCTGCCCGAAACGGTCGGCCGCCTTGCCCGGCTACCCAACATCGTGGGTATCAAGGAGGCCACGGGTGACCTGGACCGTGTTCCTCGGTTGCGGGAGCTGTGCGGAGAGGGGTTCGACCTCTACAGTGGAGACGACGCGACCGCCTGTGAATTTGTGCTGCAGGGGGGGCAGGGAGTCGTCTCGGTGACAGCCAACGTGGCGCCTTCCCTGATGCACGAGATGTGCCAGGCCGCCCTTGCAGGAGATCGGGAAGTGGCAATTGCCGTCAACGCACGGCTGGATGGATTGCATCACAAGCTTTTTGTGCAGTCCAATCCTATCCCGGTCAAGTGGGCCGTGGCGGAGATGGGGCTGGCGGGACGCGGCATCCGTCTGCCATTGACCTGGTTGACCGCAGACCTTCAGCCGCAGGTGCGCGCCGCCATGGAGCGGGCGGGGGTGGTTTAAGGGCCCGCGGATCAGTTTGGCTTTCCCGCAGCGACGGTCTTGGGAAGCGCCAAAGGGGTTTGCCCTGCGTTTCTCTGCACACCCTTTCCGTTTCTGCGGTGGCGCCTGTTTCGCGGGCGCTCTCCTCGATCCAATTTGGTGCAAGAGGCGCGCGGTGGGCAGGCTGCGCCGGTCTCGCCTGCGAAGTCCTCGCCTCTGTGGTGGGGAAACCCTCAAGTCCTATGATTGACGCCCATGCATAAGCTCAAGTCCCTCGTCGCTCTCCCGATCGTTCTGCTGGTCGCTGGCTGCAGCAGCCTCCCCGATGTGAGCGATTACCTGCCGGATCAGACCCTCGATTACAAGCGGCAGCGAGAGGCGTCCGAGAACCTCGCAGTGCCGCCGAACCTCCTGGCTGGCAAGTTTGACGACACCATGGACATCCCCGGACCCGGCGGAACCGCAACCTATTCCCAGTACGTTGGCGAGAAGCAGAAGCGCCACGAGGTCGCGGCGAGGGGGGAGGTCTTGCCGGCATTCAAGGACGTCAGCCTCAAGCGCCAGGGGGACAACCGTTGGCTCGTGGTTAAGGCGACGCCCCAGCAAGTGTGGCCGCGGGTCGTCGCCTTCTGGCGGAGCCAAGGCATCCTGCTCGTCGAGCAAGACCCTACTGTTGGGGTGATGAAGACGGGCTGGCTGGAGAACCGCGCGGAGATTCGCAAGGACTTCATTACCAATATCCTGCGCAAGGTAGTCGGAGGGCTCTATGAGACCTCTACGCGGGATCAGTATCGCGTCCGTCTCGAGCCCGGCTCGGAGCCAGGTACGACCGATATCTATCTCACCCAGCGCGGGATGGTGGAGAAATTGGTCAACAGCGAGATAAGCGGGGACGAAGACACCATTTGGGAGCCCGGTTCCAGCGATCCCGGCAAGGAGGCCATCATGCTGCGTCGGCTCATGGTCTATCTCGGTGTGAGCGAGCAGCAGGCAGCGCGGGCCATCGCTCAGGCTGAGACACCGGGAGCCACGGGAATGGCGCGTCTCACCCAGGGCCCGGGAGGACAGCCCGGGCTGGTCATCGACCAGGATTTCCCCCAGGCCTGGCGCCTGACCGGCTTGGCCTTGGATCGGGTCGGCTTCGCGGTGCAGGACCAGGATCGCACCCAGGGCATTTACTATGTCCGCTACGAGAGTGGCGCCACCACCAAGAAGAAAGGCGGCTTCTTCTCGCGGCTGGCCTTCTGGCGCAGCAAGGAGGTTGAGGCGGTATCCCAATATCGCGTGAAGCTCACCTCCCAGGGAAAGCAGACCCGCGTGGCGATCCTCAACCAGGCTGGCCAGCCGGCGAATCGCACTTCCGCACAGCGGATTCTGAAATTGCTCCAGGGAGAGATCCGTTGAGGACCGCTCGGGGTCTGCGCGGCTGACTAGCGGGCGGTCCGGGTTGCCCGGCGCGTAGCCGCTCGTATGGTGCTGCTTGCCGGAGAGTCTTATACCGGGTTGTGCCGGATTTTCGTTCGCTTTCAAGGAGCGCCGCCGGGAGCATAGCCTGGCTCTGTGACTGGCGGCGGACGCCGAAGGCGAGCGAAAGGACAGGCAAGACCGTATGAGATTTGACAGAAATCGCCTTAGCCTGACGGTACCTGAGAGCCTACGCAGCTGTAACCAAGCGGCGGGGGAGGCGCCGCGCCGGGAACCGCGGAGACCTTCAGACGGTGTCAATCGGCAGGCGGCATGACGCGAAGCAGTCGAGGCAGGTGCTCGCCCGCCAGCAGATCGGTGTAGCTGCCGCTTGCGATCACCCGCCCGCGGTCGAGCATGATGATCTCGTCCATCCGGTCGAGGCCCACCCGCCTGTGCGTGATGAGCAGGACAGTGCGCCCCCTCATGAGCCGATCCATCCCGGCCATGAGTGCCTGTTCGTTGGGGGCGTCCACCCCTTCCGTGGGCTCGTCCAGGAGGAGGATGGGTGCGTCCTTGAGCAAGGCCCGGGCGATAGCGATGCGCCTTGCCTGTCCTCCCGAGAGCCTGACCCCCGTCTCCCCGACCCAGGTGTCGTATCCCTCCGGTAGGCTCGCGATGAAGTCGTGGATCTGCGCGGCCGCACAGGCCTGCTCCAGCGCCCCTTGGGAGGCACTGGGATTGGCCAGCAGCAGGTTCTCGCGGATGCTGGCGTTGAACAGGTGCGTGCGCTGGGAGATGACTGCGATCCGACGGCGCAGGTCTTCGCCGCGGAAGGCGCGGAGGGGGTGTCCTCCCAGCCGGATCTCCCCCCTGTCCGGCTCCCAGAATCGGAGGATCAGATTGATGAGGGTGCTCTTGCCGGCCCCCGTTGCCCCGACGACGGCCAAACTGCGCCCCTGGGGGAGGCTGAGATCGATTCCGTCCAGCGCGGGGCGGCCGCCCCCGGGGTAGGTGAACCAAACCCCGACGAGCTGGAGGTCGAACCGCCCCACCGCTGGGGACGGCCCTTCCGGCTCCCGCACCGCGGGCGGCGCGTCGACGATGGTGAACAGCCGCCGGGCGGCGGCGAGGGTCCCTCCCAGGTGCTGGAACGCCTGCGGCAGGGGGGCCACCGCCTCGAAGCTCGCCAAGGTGAAGAGTGCCAGCATGGCGAGCTCGGGCGGGGCGATCCGGCCTTGGGAGACGAGCGGGATGCCGAGCCAGAGGAGCATCCAGAGCGCCAGGTTGGCCGCCAGGCCTACCGCCCCCTGGGAGATTCCCGTATAGCGGCTCATGCGGTCCTGATCCCGGGTGAGCTCCAGGCTCAGGCGCCGCAGCTGTTCCGCCTGCGCCTCGGCGGCGCCGTAAGCCAGGATCTCGGCCATCCCCTGGACCCCGTCCACCGCAGCGGTGCGCAGCGCCGCCTGTGTCTCCACCAGCTGCCGCCCCGGCGCTTCGCCCACCCGCATCGCCCATAAGGGCCCCATAACCCCGGCAAGCAGCATCATGCCCACGGTCACCAGAGCGAGCGCGGTATCGAAGCGCGCCAGAAAGGCGAGGAAGACGGTGAGGCTCACGGACGATCGCCGCTGTGCACCTCCTGGAGACGGGCCGGTGCCAGCGGCTCGAGGTGGCTGTAGAACCAGACCCGCAGGCCAGCGAGCAGGCGCAGGGTGGCCTCATGGGTAACGAGCCTTTCCACATAGCGGCCGCCGGTGCGGCCGATGGCGCTGGCCCGGATCAGCGCCGCCGGCGTGAAGTAATTCATGGCGGCCCCCGTGGCACCGGCCACGGCCATCGATGCGATGAACCAGCCGGATACCGCCATGAGGGCCACGTTGGCAAGGAGTGTGACCAAGGCGGCCAGCAAGCCCAGCAGCATCCAGTCCCGATAGGGCCTAAGCATTCGCCATAAACGCCGGGCTTCGGTCACGCGACCCCCTCGTAGGCGCCAACCATCGCACGGTACAGACCTGGCGCCTGCAACAGCTCCTGGTGGGTGCCGCTCTCTACCACCAGCCCACGATCCAGCACGAGAATGCGGTCGGCGCGCCGGACCGTGCGCAGGCGGTGCGCCACCATCAATAGGGTGCGGCCGCGCGCGAGCTCGTCGATGCCCGCCTGGACCAGCGTCTCACTCTCCGGGTCCAAATTGGCGGTGGCCTCGTCCAGGATCACCAGGGGGGCGTCCCGCAGGAAGGCCCGGGCGAGCGCGACGCGCTGGATTTGCCCCCCTGACAGACCAGCGCCGCCCTCGCCGACCGGCGTCGCGTAGTCATCAGGGAGCGGCTCGATGAAATCCGCGGCGAAGGCCCGCCTGGCTGCTTCCCGCACGGCCTCAATATCCGCTTCCGGCATCCCGAGCCGGATGTTGTCGAGCAGGGTACCCATGAAGAGCCGCGGGTTCTGCGGGACCCACGCGAGGCGGCGTCGCCAATCCTCCGTCTCGACCTGCGCCAAGTCCTTCCCGCCCACCAGGATCGAGCCACGGTCCGGTTGGATGAATCCCAGGAGGAGATTGACCACGGTGGTCTTGCCGGCACCGCTCGGACCCACAAGGGCGATCCGTTCCCCGGGGCGGATGTCGAAGGTGGCCCCTGTCAGTGCCTCCCGCCCGGACTCGTAGGCATAGTGCACCTGCTCGAAGCGCACACCGACTCGTTCCAGGGACCCCAGTCCCCCCGCGCTGCTTGGTTGGGAGGGCAGGGGTGTCTCCAGGATCTCGATCAGCTTTTCCGCGGCGGCGATCGCCTCCATCCGGCCGTGATAATGGGTACCGAGGTTCCGCATGGGGAGATAGAGCTCAGGGGCGAGCAGAAGGATGAGGAAGCCGTAGAAGAAGCCGATCTTCGGGAGGACAACCCAGCCGGGGATGGGCAGCTCGACCTCATAGAGGCGAAATCCGATGAAGACGGCGACGAGGGCAATGCTCACGGTGGAGAAGAACTCCAGCACCGCGGAGGAGAAGAAGGCGATGCGCAGGACCTTCATCGTGCTCATCCGGTAGTCGTCTGAGATACGGGCGATCAGCTCCGACTCGCGACGACTCGCACCGAACAGCTTGAGGGTCGTCAGCCCTTGGATGACATCGAGGAAGTGGGCGCCCATGCGGGCCAGCTCCTTCCATTGCTCCTGATTGAGCCGCTCCGCCCCCTTCCCGATGAGCACCATGAAGAAAGGGATCAGCGGGGCGGTCACGAGCATCACCAGGCCGGAGAGCCAATCGAGGGGAAGAACGACCGCGAGGATGGTCAGGGGCAACAGGGCGCTCAGGGACAGCGCGGGCAGGAACTTGGCGAAGTAGGGCTCCAAGTCTTCGATCCCCTTGGTTAGCGCCTCGGCCAGCGCTCCGGTGCGCTCTGCCGCCAAATAATGGGGTCCCAGGGCCTGCAGGTGGCGGTAGACCTGGTCCCGCACGGTCACCTTGATGCGGGCGGCCCCGCGGAAGGCGCTCTGCTCCCCCAGCCAGGCGAGCAGGGCCCGCGCCGCGAATAGGACCAGCAGAAGGCACAGCCACCCAGTCAGCTGCGACAGGACGCCTCCGTCGAAGATGACGGCGTTCATGATGTGGGCGATGCCCCAGGCCTGGACAATCAGGAGCATTCCGCTCAGGACGCCTGCCCCGACGGCGAGGGAGAGATAGGGCCTGGCATAGCGCCTTTGCCCGTTGAGCCAGCGGGGGATGGACATGGGAACGTAAAGCGCGCCTCGGTTGAAAGCCAGTCGGCCAGGATTCAGGCGGGGGGAGGACCCGGGAAAAAGGCGCTGGTGCGCCCTGCGTACTCTCGATAGGCCGACCGGCAGCCCGTCCCAGACGGCGCCAATGATACCAACGATACCCAGGAGCAGCGCCTCTCGCCCGGGACGAACAGAGCGGCACAGGTGAAGCGCCGCCGGTGCCCCCGCCGCGACGGCGTCCCCGGGGGAGCGCCGCTTTGTTAAGATCGCGGCTCCTCCCGGGCGGCTCGCAGTGGCCGTCGAACATCACGACAACCCACGGAGAAACATGATGAGAAGGCAATGCATGACGCTTGGCGCCCTGGTCACAGCCGGTGCCCTGATCCTCGCGGGGTGCGCCACCGACGAGTACGGCAACCGGCTGCCGATGTCCGACACGGCCACAGGTGCTCTCGTCGGAACAGCCGTGGGTGCCGGGATCGGCGCCTTGGCCGCTAGCAAGTCAGCGAAAGGGGCTCTGCTCGGGGCTGTCGGAGGCGGCTTGGCGGGGGCGCTGGTAGGAAACTACATGGATCGGCAGAAGCGGGACTTCGAGAAGGTCCTCGCGCCGGAGCTCAACGCGGGGGTCATTCGCCTTGAGAAGCTGCCGGGCAACCGGCTTCGCGTCGGGATGACCTCGGTCTCGGCGTTCCAAATCGATTCCTATGCCATCAAGCCGAGCTTCTTCGGCACGCTGAGTAGGATTGCCCAGGTCCTCAACAGATACGGCAAGACGCAGCTCGTGATCGTCGGCTATACCGATAGCACCGGCTCTCCGCAGCACAACCAGGTTCTGTCGGAGCGGCGGGCCGATGCGGTCCGAGACTACCTGCTCGGTAGGGGGGTCATCCCGCAAAGGCTCACGGCCTATGGCCGCGGAGAGGCCGACCCCATCGCCAGCAACGCAACGGAGGCCGGCCGTCAGCTAAACAGGCGGGTGGAGATCACCATCATTCCGCTCGAACAGGGCTGAGCGGGCCCCGTCAGCTCGGCCGCGAGTGCCTTCGATCCCATAAACGCTATGACGGACGATGGGAGCTCGCATTGAAAACGCTCAAACAAGAAGGGGACTTAAGTTGCTCGGGCACCGGATCTCGCACTCGAGGTCGCGGCGAGGCGCCTGTATCCCCGCCCCGGACTCACTCCTCGGCGATGCGCCGCAGATTGGGGATATCGAGCAGGAAGCGGTTGGCGCTCGCTTCAACCAGGAGCCTTTGACGCTTGAACTCGGCGATGATCCGACTCGCGGTCTCCGTCGTAATCCCAAGCATCGCGCCCATGTCCTCGCGGCTGAACAGCTCACACTCCTCGCCCTCGCCCTCGCGGTCGCGCACCATGCGCAGCAGCAATCTCGCAACGCGGTGGCGGGCAGAGCCGGTCGAGAGCTCCGTCAGCCAGGCGTGCGCGTCCGTCAGGGCACGCTGCCAGCGGGCCATCAGCTCCCGGTAGAGATGCCCATTCTCTTCTCCAAGGGAACGCACCGCTCGGGCAGGAAAGCGGCATACCTGGGTTCGCTGGAGGGTGATGGCGTCGTGTTGATACGGGTCCCCGAGCAGGGCCTCGAGGCCGACCACATCCGTGGCATGGGCGAGTCGGACGATGCGCTGGCTGCCGTCAGGCAGGTATTGAACGAGCTTCAGGGAGCCGGTGCGTACGGTGAACATGAAATCCCCCTCGTCACCGGCGCGGTAAATGACGCTTCCTGGCTTCAGCTCGAACTGATCGATGGGGTCGTGAATCCGCTTGAAATCGTCCTCGGACAATCTGGCAAACAAGACAGACGCCCGTAAGGCGCAGTTCATGCAGTCCGCCTCGCCCTGCCAAGCCTCCCGCAACGTCACGTTCTTCGTCATTCGATGTTTGTAGATGACGCCCTGGGTCTGGGTGATCGTTCGGCCTAATGGCCGCCAAGTTAAGTGTAAGCGATTAAACCCCAGCCGGCCCTGGTCCCCTACGGCGATCGCTCAGGTGCGACCTCGACACCGAAAACCTGCCGGCGGAACGCGGAAAAGCGAAATATGATGGGTATAAAATCTGGTCGAGATTGTTCCGCCGAGGGGGGAGGAATGTGCAAGCCCCGGATCTTGTGACCGATGCGGCCGGCACGCAGTCAGACGACAGGCCGTCGCTGCTGCAGGCGATCCCCGACGCCTTGATCGTCTGCGACGACGATGCGCTGATTCGTTTCACGAACGCCCAGGCGCGGCGATTGCTCGGAGTGCAAGGGGGAACTCCGCTGGACACCCTGCCCCCGGCGGGACTCTCCGGCATGTTGCTGCCAGACGGCGCGATCCTCGACAACGCTTATCTGCGGGGCCTCTGTTCCCGGGGAGGCGCGAGCGGCTCACTGGTGGGCTGCAGGCTGGTCCGCGAGGACGGCGAGCAGGTTACCCTGACCTGCGAGCTGGTGGCCATCGGCCCCAGGACGGTCCTGATCGCCGCCCGTTGCGGGGAGTCCGTCAGCGAGAGGGGCCTGCTCGCCTATCGTGCGAGCCACGATGCCCTGACGGGTCTACCTAACCGCGCCTATCTGCAGGATCGCCTGGAAAACCTTCACCGCAGGGCGGAGTCCCAGCGTTCCGTCTATAGCCTGCTCCTGCTCGACCTCGACCATTTCAAGATCGTGAACGACCGATTCGGCCACGGGACCGGGGACCGGGTGCTGGCGCAGGTCGGCCGGCGCGTTGCGCAAAACGTCCGCGACGTTGATACGGTCGGGCGCTGGGGTGGGGAGGAGTTTCTGTGCCTGCTTCCGCACGTCAACCGCGGGCTGGCGGAGGAGATTGCGGAGCGCATCCGGGCCAGCCTTGAAGCGGAGCCCGTGACCTATCAGGGACGCCGGATCCGCGTCACCTCCAGCATCGGTATGGCAACCTACCCGGAGGACGGACTCCACCCGGACCCGCTCCTGGCTAAAGCGGATGCGGCCCTTTACGAAGCCAAGCGCTCAGGCCGAAACCGGATCCAGAGCGGTACTCGGCATGCAGCCAACGTCTTCTCGTTAGCCAACATAATCGAACGGTCGCTCGAGGACAGCCGGGTGTGTGTGGCCTATCAGCCGGTAGTCAATTTGGTGTCGGGCGAGCTTTGCGCCCAGGAGGCCTTCGCCCGTATCCAGCTCGAGAACGGCCAGCTCATGGAGGGGGGCTACTTTATCCCGGCGGCGGAGCAACTCCATCTGCTGCACCTCATCGATCACCGTGTTATTGCCGCCGCAGTGGGCCGCTGCGTCGCCCATCTCCAGGGCGGGGAGCCGCTGTCCGCCATGTTCGCGAACTTCTCCTCCGACTTCCTGGGTCATGGGGAGTTGGTGGACGACATCCTCCGGACCATCCGGGCCCAGTGCAAGAACTGTGAGGACCTGGTCGGCGACGTAAAGCCGCTGGTGGTCCAGATCACAGAGCGTCAGTTCATCGACGACGTGGCGGAGGCACGGGAGGTCCTGAAGCCCTTTATCGACATGGGGCTGCGCATCGCCATTGATGATTTCGGGACCGGCTACTCGTCCCTGAAATACCTTGCTGAGCTCCCGGTCGCCTTCGTGAAGCTGGAGCGATCCCTGGTCAGTCGGGTCGCCTCGGAGTCCAGGGTTCGCACCGTTGTTGAGGGGGTGCAGGACATGGCTGCCGATCTGGGG
>JARRNE010000158.1:0-5921 GCA_037385305.1 Chromatiaceae bacterium
TTAGCTTTCTAGGCTATCGGGCACCTGCGCTCGCCAAAAAACTCTGAACGCCCTCGCCCCTTGTCCCGGTGCAGAGGAAAATCCCCCTCGACTGGATCCGCTGACCGCCCCCGCTGACCACAGCGCAGCGCCGCACCAGACCTCAGGCGACCGCTCGGTGCCCTTATCGGGCCGCCGCCCGCCGCCGCTGCAGGTGCTTCACCACGAAGTAGTATCCGGCACCGAGGAGCAACGCCAGGACCGCTATGTCCACGAGCTTGCTATAGGCCATAACGGTCTCCCAGTTCTGCCGCAGGTATAGGCCGCACACCGTCAAGAAGGCGTTCCACAGGCCCGCACCCAAGACCGTGTAGACGGAGAACTTGAGCAGCCCCATTCCCCCGGCGCCTGCCGGGATCGAGATCAAGTGCCTGACGACCGGTATGAAGCGCGACACGAAGATGGTCGCGTCCCCGTATCTCTGAAAGAAATCCGTCGCTTTCTCGAGGTCCTCCCGATCGAGCAGCAGATATTTGCCGTAGCGCCCCACGAACGGCTGCCCACCATATTGCCCGATCCAGTAAGACAGCAGGGAACCGGTGATGCTTCCGAGGGTGCTGAACAGCAGGACGAGCGTAAAGGACAGGCGCCCCTCGGCCACCAGGAACCCGGCAAAGGGCATCACCGCCTCGCTGGGCACCGGGAAGACCATGCTCTCCATCGCCATCAGGACATAGACACCGCCGTACCCCGCGTGGGAAATGAAGGCGGTCGCGTAGGTTGCCATGAACTCCGTGAGCCCCATCCTCGATTACTCCAGCGTTTGAAACGGAACGCCATTCCGTATTTGACAAAAGGCGGTCAGGATACCCCGTTCGCCATCGCTTTTCTTCCTCACCCTTTTTCTACAAATAGGTCTAGGATAGGAAAATAGGTTTCCCGCGACTCAGCACAGGATTGCGGCCGAGCCCGCAACCGCGGATCCGGGACCGAATCCCCTGTTGGACGCGGGATTGGGTGGGCCGAAGCGGAGACTGAAAATGATTGTGTTTAACCTGGGTCGGGGGACGATGGGCAAGATCGTCGTGCACGCGGACGACTGGGACGAAGCCGGGCGCATCACCTTCTCCGGGGTTCCCCAGAGCCTCTGGAGGGAGGTGGAGCGGGCGATTGGACTCCACGGCCACGTCGCCATCCGGGAGGGACAGACCAAGGCTGCCGATCTCGCGCACGCACTGCAGACCGTCATTCCCGGCCAGTTTGGCGTAGACTGGAACGACGGCGAGCGACTGCAGAACAAGATCGCCTGAAGCCCCATCCGACGGCCGCTCAAAGCGCGCGTTCTCTGCCGGCCGGCCCGACAGCCCCCTCTTTGGCACCTTGCGGCTGCGCGGTCCGTCTCGTCTAAGCCCTCGGTACGCGAAGACAAGGGCGGGTCAGGGATTCGCCCGGTCGGCGAGCGACGCGCCTCAGACCCCGGTCCAGATCAGGATCGCCCCAACCAATCCAGCCAGCGCCCCCAGGTCCGGAGGGCCGAGTCGGATTGCGCGCCCCCCGTCTGTCATTGCGCGGATCCGCGGCTCCCCCAGGAACGGAACCGAGGCACAGAGCCGGCGATGCCCACGATTCCAATGGCACCGATGGGATAACAACGGCTGGACGGGACATCGCAGTGTCCTATCCTTGCATTTCTTATGTTGCACATGCACAATCCGTCTAATTTCTTGGGTGCGACGGAATCCCTCAGCTAGAATATGTCCGTGCGTTCAATGAGTTACCGTTGTTGGTCCGCACGCATATTCCCTCCGGTCCACCCCTGTGGAGTGTGGGTCGGTCCGCCGATTAGCTCTCGTGCAGCCGGTGGGCAAACTCGACCCTCTTCCGCGTGGCGTGTCCATGAGGGGCGGTGCGAGATGCGCCGGGGAGATCGGATCGAAGAGGGTGCCGGCCTGCTGGATGCTTAGGAATCCGATGCGCCCCGAACAGCGAGCTGGCACCATTGCGACCGTGCTCTTTGTACATGCGCCACTGATAGTCCGAAAACGACAGGCTCTGCGTGAAGAAGACCCAGAAGGCGCTGAGCCCCCGCGTCGCTGGTCTCAAGAGACTGGTCGTTGCCGCCCTTGCGGGGACCCGGCAGGCTGAACAACGCCTCGCGAATGCCCATGAGCAAGGCAGCCGCAGAGATAAGGTTTCGGACCAGGTGCAGGAGCAGCGCGTTTGAGGGCCATCTGGAGTTCCAATAGCGTCTGAAGGGTCCGTAATAACGTCAGGGCCTGGATTTTTTGCGCCTGGCTGTCCGCATGGAATCTGGCCACTGAACCCAACGAAACGGGCGACGTGGTTACACTTCTGCAAAAACCATCCAGATTCTTGATAGTTACGGCCGCATCCTTCGGTGAGGTCAGAGCACGGCTTTCTAGCCTCGGCTTTCTAGCCTCTCTGGGTGCCCTTCAGCCAGTCAAAGATTGCAGTACAGCCGCGTTCTTAACGTTGTAGGTGGACAAGACCCGATTTCCCAGGAGGCGTCACAAATGTCTGAACAGGTAAGCCAGGCCGAAGCACTTATGCAACGGGCGCGTCGCTCACTTGCGGCCACGGACGTGGCACTCAAGACCGCGATAAGGAGCCTTAGGGCAGAGACAGTGGAAGGTGGCCGCATATCGTCTGCGAAGCTGGACGAATTCCAGCTGGTCTCCTACGAAACGGCACTGTCGGCCGCCGAGGCCGCAGGAGCCTGGTTGGTACTGGATTATGCGGACCGTGTTCGTGCCGGGGGGGACAGCTTGACGCTGGAGGATCGCTGCGCGCTGATCTTTACCGCCGAGGCCATCGAGTCCATCCGCACCCGGCTGGAGCTGCGCCCCGAGGACTACGGCCTGACCCGCACGGACCTGGCCAGGACGCTCGACAGTGAAGCGCTGCAGCAATTCTGCGCCGAACAGCTCAACGCAAAACGGGTTGCCGAGCTGGGGAAGGAGATCGCCGAAATGGATGGCCGGACGGGGGCCTACCTGCTCGACGAAGATCACGAGATGATGCGAGACACCTTCCGCAAGTTTGCAACGGACGTGGTGATGCCCCTGGCCGAGGAGATCCATCGACAGGACCTGCTCATACCGGAAGAGATTCTGGGCGGACTGACCGAGCTCGGTTGTTTCGGCCTCTCGATACCGGAACGTTACGAAGGTCTACAACCGGACGAGCGCGAGGATAACATCGGCATGATAGTGGGCACCGAGGAGCTGTCTCGGGGATCACTCGGTGCCGCGGGAAGCCTGATCACCCGTCCTGAGATTCTCGCCCGGGCCCTGCTGAAGGGCGGGACCGAAGAGCAGAGACAGAAATGGCTGCCGAAGCTGGCGGCCGCCGACCCGTTCTGTGCGGTCGCCGTCACCGAGCCCAACTACGGCTCCGATGTCGCCGGCATGCGCTGCAAAGCGGTGCGCACCGAAGGCGGCTGGCTCATCAACGGCGCCAAGACCTGGTGTACCTTCGGCGGCAAGGCAGGCGTGCTGCTGTTACTGGCCCGTACCGACCCTGATTTATCCAAAGGGCACCGGGGTCTCTCCATGTTTCTGGTGGAGAAGCCTTCCTTCGACGGGCACGAGTTCAGACACGAGCAGGAGCAAGGCGGCGTCATCACCGGCAAGGCCATCGCCACCATCGGCTACCGGGGCATGCACTCCTACGACGTGTTCTTCGACAACTACTTCGTGCCGGACGAGAATCTGCTCGGCGGAACCGACGGTGAAGGCAAAGGCTTCTATTTCACCATGGCCGGCTTCGCCGGTGGGCGCATTCAAACCGCGGCGCGGGCCGTGGGGGTGATGCAGGCCGCCTTCGAAAAGGCGGTTTCCTACGCCAACGAGCGAGTGGTGTTCGGCAAACCCATCGCCCACTACCAATTGACCCAGGTAAAGCTTGCGCGCATGGCCGCCTATGTGCTGGCAAGTCGACAGTTTACCTATGCCGTTGGACGTCTCATGGATGACGGCAAGGGTGAGATGGAAGCCAGCATGGTGAAGTTTTTCACCTGCAAGACTGCGGAGTGGATCACTCGGGAGGCCCAGCAGATTCATGGTGGCATGGGCTATGCGGAGGAAACCGCCGTGAGCCGCTATTTTCTGGATGCCAGAGTGCTCTCGATCTTCGAGGGGGTGGAGGAGATCCTAGCCCTCAAGGTCATTGCACGCTCCCTCATCGAACAGGCCGGGAACGACTGATCAATCGTTGCCTGAGCTTCCATGGTTCCCGCGTGACCATCCAAATAGTGAGGGGGTTCTTACGATGAGCAGTGACAACAAAGCAGAGAGACGCGACCGACCCTGGCTGATGCGAACCTACTCCGGTCACACATCGGCCCGGGCATCGAATATGTTGTATCGCACGAATCTGTCAAAGGGTCAGACAGGCCTTTCCGTCGCTTTCGACCTGCCGACCCAGACCGGCTACGACGCGGACCATCCGCTGGCCCGAGGCGAGGTGGGTAAGGTGGGTGTACCCATCGGTCACATCGGGGACATGGAGACCCTGTTCGACCAGATCCCCCTGGACAAGATGAACACATCCATGACCATCAATGCGACGGCGGCCTGGCTGCTCTCGCTGTACATCGCAGTGGCGGAGCGGCAGGGTGTTGCGCCGGCCCGCCTTCAAGGGACGACCCAGAATGACATCATCAAGGAATATCTCTCCCGGGGGACCTATATCTTCCCGCCAGAACCGTCGGTGCGCCTGACCACCGATGTGATTACCTACACGGTGCGTCACATCCCCAAGTGGAACCCCATCAACATCTGCAGTTATCACCTGCAGGAGGCGGGAGCCACTCCGACCCAGGAGCTGGCCTATGCCCTGTCGACGGCGATTGCGGTCCTCGACGCTATCCGTGATGCGAGCGGGATCGATGGCGGCGCGTTTGCAGACGTGGTGGGCCGCACCTCCTTCTTTGTCAACGCGGGTATCCGTTTCGTCGAGGAGTGCTGCAAGATGCGTGCGTTCGTCGACATGTGGGACCGCATCGCAAAGGAAAGGTACGGGGTGGAGGACCGGAGACTCCGCCGCTTCCGCTACGGTGTGCAGGTCAACTCGCTGGGCCTCACTGAATCCCAGCCGGAAAACAACGTCCAGCGCATCGTCCTCGAAATGCTGGGAGTGACGCTGTCCAAGGAGGCCCGGGCCAGGGCGGTCCAGCTACCGGCGTGGAACGAGGCGCTCGGCCTGCCAAGGCCCTGGGACCAGCAGTGGGCACTGCGCATGCAGCAGGTGCTGGCACTCGAAACCGATCTGCTGGAGTATGGCGATATTCTCGACGGTTCCCCCATTATTGACTCCAAGGTCCGCGAGCTGGTGCTGGGTGCGGAAGCGGAGATGCAGCGCGTGCAGGAGGAAGGCGGCATGGTGCACGCGGTGGAAACCGGGTATGTCAAGCGTCAGCTGGTCGCCAGCCACACGGCCCGCATGCGTGCCATCGAAGCCGGCGACCTGAAAATCATCGGCGTCAACTGCTTCACGGAAACCGCCGAATCACCCCTGACAGCCGGTAGCGACAGCGGCATCATGAAGGTCGATGCAGCAGCCGAACGCGACCAAATCGAACGCCTCAGGGCCTTCCGGGACAGCCGAAACCCGGCGGAGGTGACAGCGGCGTTGAACCAGCTTCGAGAAGCGGCCAGAAACGGCGAAAACATCATGTCCGCGTCCATCCGTTGCGCCCAAGCGGGGGTGACCACCGGCGAGTGGAGCAACGAGCTGCGAACGATATTCGGCGAGTACCGTGCCCCGACCGGAATCGACATCTCCGCCCACAGCCTGGGCCGTTCCGATCTTGTGGAGACACTTCGGCAGCGCACCCGCAAGACCGGGGAGGCACTGGGTAGGCCGCTGAAGATCCTGGTCGGTAAGCCGGGTCTCGACGGACACAGTAATGGCGCTGAGCA
>JARRNE010000159.1:0-5908 GCA_037385305.1 Chromatiaceae bacterium
TTGCGCTGGCGGCCATCCAACGCGCCGATCTGGCCTTCGGCGGGATTATAGGCGGCAAACCGAAGATGGTCGCGCACCGACCGGTCCGCATTATCGCAGCAACGGCTTTTCGCTGGGTTCCGGAATGATCCGCCTGGCTGCGGCCTCCTCTGAGCGGGCGGATGGTGACGCGGCACGTGTGCGTGACAGCGGGCCGGAGATCTGCTGTGCTCGTTAGACCCACAGGGGCCGCCGGCCCCACTGTCGAAGAGAGGAGGATCCCATGCTGCTGCAAGGCTCGTGTCATTGCCAACGCGTCCGCTTCCGCGTGCGCTGCCCGCACCCCTATCCGTTCCTCCTGTGCTACTGCTCGATCTGTCGCAAGACGGAGGGCGGCGGGGGCTACGGGATCAATCTGGGCGGCGACAACGCCAGCCTCGAGGTCGAAGGGCGCGGGCACGTCTCGGTGTACTGTCCGCTGATCGAGGACCCGCGGACCGGCGAGCGCCGCGAGGACCCGGGGGAGCGCCACTTCTGCCGGCACTGCGGCAGTGCCCTGTGGGCCTGGGATCCTCGCTGGCCCCATCTCGTCCACCCCGCCGCCTCCGCCATCGACACGGAGCTGCCCGTCCCTCCCGAACGCAGCCATATGATGCTCGGCTCCAAAGCGAGCTGGGTCCCCCTACAGGCGGGCCCAAACGATCGGCGCTTCGACGACTATCCGGACGAATCGCTGGCCGAATGGCATCGTCGGCTGGGGCTCGAGGATAGCGATACGTGAATACGGTCGCGTTTGCCCATCGTCCTCGCCGGTCCGCGGCGGGAGGAGCGCAGTCTCATTGGACAGATCGAGGCCCGCCGATCGACAGCCCCGTGTTGATCGGTAGCACCTGGGACGAACCCGCAGGCGAGGTGACGGTCTGCTGTACGCTGTTTGCAGACATAGGCTTCCAATGCGCGGCCGACGGTTGATCGCCATCATGCACTCCGGCGTTTCCAGTCTTGATAGTCAACCTTTGGAAGGAAAAGGGACGCTCATCCGATTGCTTGCGCTATCAGGATCGGAAATCGATACTCATGGAGCAACGTGCCGACGCAGCCTTCCACGCGTGGCTTGAGCCCTTCGTACCGCTTCGCATACCGCTGCTTCTCAACCTGATTCAGACATGGCCAAGAGCTCTGCCTCCACACGGTTCACGGGTCGCAGAGGCCCGTCCTGGAAGCTCATTTACCTCGTACTGGCAGCGTTGTGGCTCCTGGTGCTTTACGGTTTCACCGCGACCGTGGCGTGGATCTGGTTGTCTGTGCTCGGCGCCGGCCTGGCTCTCGGAGGTATCGCCCTGTCCGCGGGTGCCCTGCCGGACCTGCGCGATGGCCTTCAGTACCTCGGCGTCTTTGTACTCGGACTGCTGCTGCTCGGCGCCGCCTTGCTGACCCTGTTACCGGGGTTGCCGGGAAGCTGGCTCACGAGCATAGCGCCAAGCTGGGATGTGCTCGAGAACCGAAAAAGTCTCCTTGAACAGGCGATAGAACAGGGTGACCGACCGCTCGCGGTCAGGCTCGCGACACGCGGCTTAGGGGATGCAAGTCCTCGGGATTCGCACGGACGCCCGCTGCTTTTCGACGTCGAGGGCGCCGATCTGATTCGCGAGTTGGTGGCGGCGGGTCTCTCGCCGAATGCGGTCGACGAGGAGGGGCGGACCCTGCTCATGCTCACCGACGATGCGGACCTTGCCGCGGCCTTGCTCGCTGCGGGAGCGGATCCGAATGCCCGCGACCTGGAAGGGCGAACGCCGCTCACCTACGCGTACCGCAAGGACCCGCGGCATGTGGGGTTGCTGCTCGAAGCCGGGGCGGACGTTCACGCAGTCGACAACGCCGGCATCGCCGTCGCCGACCTTTATCCCGCTGCGGGACTGCTCCGGGATCTTCTCGAAGAGTACGCCGGCGACAGCTCCCTGCCGCCGCCAAGGCCCTTCGAGGCGGTGGATCGCGGGCGCAGGGACTGGCTTGTCACCAGGGATCCTGCTGCGCCCATCTCCCCATCGGCGATCTCCATCGATCCTGAGGAGCTGCGTTACGGCGACCTCGCTACCATCGACATCCGATTGAGCAACGACTCAGAGCAGGATCGGCTGCTCGACGTGCGGGCCAAGCTCGGCGGCGCGGCCTTTTTTGTCGCTGCTTCCCATGAGGGCCGGATCGAGAATCCATACGATCCCGGTGTCTCCCAGACGATTCGCTGGCCGCGGCTCGCCCTGCCGGCAAAGAGCGAAGGGCGACTATCGCTCGAAATCGTGACGGACTGGGAGGAGCGCGCCGGGGATTTGACGGTGGACCTGCGCTATCGCTCGCCGGGCGAGACAGAGGATGAGGTGCTAACGCTCCACAAGACCCCGGTTTTCGGAGAGATCATCCCTGTCATCGACTGGTGGGGAATCCTGGGCGCCCTGGTCGTTGTCCTCGGCATGATCCTGGCCGTGCGATATCTGCTGCGAATGAGGAAGACCGGCACCGAGAAACTGATCTTGGGGGTGACCAGCGCGGCAGCCGTCGCCTGCGGCGTCGCCTTCGTCACAGAAATTGCGGGTATGGTCGAGCCCTGGACCTCCTTCGAGGAGACATCTTGCGAGATACTCGACCGGCGTATCGGACTCTCCACCTGGACGACCAGCACAACCGGCGCGAGAGGGCAGAGCAGCAGCACCTCGACAATCGTCGCTCGCCCGGTAGTCGCGGTGCGGTTCGCGGCCCAAGGCCGGGAGTGGACGCGGGTCGGCTTCGCGACCGGAGGGGGATTCCATCCGGTCCATGAGCTGGCGCTCGTCCCCCTCGGCGCGGAGGTACCCTGTTGGTTCGACCCCGATGACCCGACCCGTTTCACCGTCGTCCGTACGCCGGGAGCCCGCGGACTTCTTTTCCTGATCATGCTTGCCGTCAGCGGAGTGGCGCTTTTCCTCGCGGCTCGATCTTTCCGCTTCCGCTAGTGAGATCCACGAGACCGCGAACGCCCAGCATGGTCCGCGCATCTCCACCGAGCAGAGCCGAATCGCCTGCTATGTCATACCCACCAGCGAGGAGCTGATGACGGCGCGTCCCGCGTTGGCATTGGTCCGCTCAACTGCTTGAACAAGTCCATATTCCCGGTCGCCGAGCAACCAGCGATTCCTCATATGCGCGTGATATGCGCGTGTCTCCTGCCCGTGCGTCAGGCCGTCTCGACTGGCGGCTAAGGACGGAATGCCCGCCTGGCGCTTCGGCGCCGGCCACATCTCGAAGATCAAGTACATCAACTCCGATCAGTTCGTGTGGATGTCGCAGCAGGCCGGTGCACCAGCAGGCGTCGAGCGCGACGTATACGTCGCGGGCGCCAACTACGCCCACGAGGGCATCTCGATCGGCGCAATCGACTACTACTCCAACGACATCATCAACATATTCTTCACCGAAGCAAAGTACAGGCTGCCGGCGACCACGGGCTATGAGCTGACACTCCACGCGCCGTATTCCGACCAGCGCAGCACCGGAGCCGATCTGCTGACGGGCTGGTCGTTCGCGACCCACCAGTCGGGCCTCAAGACCGACCTGAGCTTCCTCGCCACGATGCTGACTTTGGCGTACACCGCCACCGGGAACGGGGCGAGCATGCGCAGTCCCTGGGGCGGGTATCCCGGGTACACGAGCGTGCAGGTGGAGGACCTCGATCGCGCCGGGGAAGGGGCATTGCTGCTCAACGCTGCATACGACTTTTCGCGCCACGGGGCGCAGGGCTTGACGGCCTATGCGCTGGCAGTGATCGGCAACGGCGTGAACGCCCCGGATTACAGCCAGAACGAATACGACCTCAACCTTCAGTGGACGCCAGAGGGGGGGACCGCTGAAAGGAGCGTCGTTCCGGCTGCGCTACGCACGGGTCGACCAGCGCGGCGGCGGCGATCCGGCCCTCAGTGACTTCCGCTTCATCGCCACATGCGATGTCATCGAGCCGCTCGCCGCCGTCGACCTTGGCCTTGATGTCGAGGGCGCGCGGGAGAGTGGACCTCGCGAAGCGTTCAACAGCTGCGAGGACAACGCCTTGCTCGTGCGTGGTGTCGGTCATGGCGGCAGGGACTTACATTCTCTGGGGTGGCGCGGACGCCATGGCCGTTAGTGCGTCGAACGCCGCGCGGTTCTCGGGTGACATTTGCAGTCGGCTGTGCATCGATAGGGCCTCAGGGCCTTTCCTCATCGCGCAGATAGAGCCAAATCAGGACGCCGATGAAGACGAAAACGATGATATTGAGCACCGTGTCGATGATGTTTTCCCACAGCATCAATTCTGCTCCTCCTTCGCGAGGGTCTTGAGCAGGGCAATGACCAGCACCGGCAGGATGAAGACGAAGGCCATGGCGCCGAGAGCGATGATCGCCCGCACCGTCGCGACATCGTTGGTCAGCATCATGGCCAGCCCAAGGACGGCCAGTATCAGGCCCCAGACAAGCTTGATCTTGACCGGCGGGTTCTCATTGCCGCCGGTCGAGAACATGGACAACACGAATGCGGCGCTGACGACGCTGGTGACCAGAAACAGAAAGGCCGCCGCGACTGTGGCAGCGCCGGTCAGCACGGGCAGCGGCAGGGCGTCGAGCAGGAAGAAGGTCGTGCTCTCCGGCACCTTCGTCGCCACGTCGAGGACCGGCAACTCGGTGTGCAGGACCCCGTAGAAGCCGATCCCGCCAAACACGCCGAACCAAAAGAGCGAGAACAGGCTTGGCACCAGCACCACGCCCAGCAGGAACTCGCGGATCGTCCGTCCTCTGGAGATGCGCGCAACGAAAACCCCGACGAAGGGTGCCCAAGCGATCCACCAGACCATGTAGTTCAAGGTCCAAGCGTGGAACCACCCCTCGAATTTCTCGCCGAAGAAGGGGTAGGTCGAGAAGCTCTGCTTCACCAGGCTCGAGAGGTACTGACCCGTGGCGTCGACGATCCCATTCATTAGAAAGTGCGTCGGGCCGACCAACAGGACATAGACCATCAACAGGACGGCGAGGATCATGGCGAGGTTCGACAGTCGCGCCATACCCTTGCTGAGATCGACCCTGAGCGGCAGAAGGAAGGCCGCGCAGAGCACCGCGAAGGTTCCGTATTGCAGCAGGGTGCCTCCCTCTTCCAGGCCAAGCAGGCGCTGGATCCCTCCTTGGACCTGAAAGATGCCGATGGCAAGCGAGCCGGCCAACCCGATGGCAATGGCATAGATGGCCAGCAGATCCGCGATCCAGGCCAGCGGCTTGACCCAGCGTCCGTGCCGGAAGGTGTAGCGGATCGGCGTACCGATCAGCCCCGGACGCCCTTTCCGATACGCGAAGTAGGCGATAACCAAGGCCGTGATGGCGTAGATCGACCAGGCATGGATGGCCCAATCGAAGTTGGTGACTGTCAAGGCGTAGCGGGCGGCAATTCCCGGGTCGACCGCCCCTTGGAGCAGGGCGAAATGGGTGAGCGGCTCGGTCGCCCCGTAGAAGAGTAAGCCGACGCCCATCCCGGCGGCAAAGAGCATGGTCAGCCAGCTGACGGTCGAGAACTCGGGCCGATCGTCATCGCCCCCGAGGCGGACATCGCCATAGCGCGATAGCGCGAGCCAAAGGACTGTCGCGACGATGAGGCTGGCAACGAGCATGATAAACCACGCACGGCTATTGAACTGCTGGGCGACGTGCTTCTGGGCGAAGGCGGCGAGTCCCGCCGTGTCGACCACGCCCCACGTGGCGATGATGGCGGTCAGGATCAAAGCGGTCAGAAGGAGGGGATTTCGCAACACAAGAAACTCTCCAGCACACAGGGAGTCGACATCCGGTTACCGAAATCAGTGCCGACGGGACAACCCGGTGATTAGCACTATGGCTCAGCTGGGAGGTCTATCGACGGGTCGGGTGCGGGTCGGCAGGAC
>JARRNE010000160.1:0-6668 GCA_037385305.1 Chromatiaceae bacterium
AAACCACATGCTCCACCGCTTGTGCGGGCCCCCGTCAATTCCTTTGAGTTTTAACCTTGCGGCCGTACTCCCCAGGCGGTCGACTTATCGCGTTAGCTGCGCCACTAAACCCTTAAATGAGCCCAACGGCTAGTCGACATCGTTTACGGCGTGGACTACCAGGGTATCTAATCCTGTTTGCTCCCCACGCTTTCGCACCTCAGCGTCAGTCTCGGTCCAGGGGGCCGCCTTCGCCACGGATCTTCCTCCAGATCTCTACGCATTTCACCGCTACACCTGGAATTCCACCCCCCTCTACCAGACTCCAGCCCGCCAGTATCAAATGCAGTTCCCAGGTTGAGCCCAGGGCTTTCACATCTGACTTAACAGGCCGCCTACGCGCGCTTTACGCCCAGTGATTCCGATTAACGCTCGCACCCTCCGTATTACCGCGGCTGCTGGCACGGAGTTAGCCGGTGCTTCTTCTGTGGGTAACGTCAAGACAGGGCGGTATTAGCCCCCCGCTTTTCTTCCCCACTGAAAGTGCTTTACAACCCGCAGGCCTTCTTCACACACGCGGCATTGCTGGATCAGGCTTGCGCCCATTGTCCAATATTCCCCACTGCTGCCTCCCGTAGGAGTCTGGGCCGTGTCTGTGGGCCCTTACCCCACCAACTAGCTAATCGGACGTGGGCTCATCGCCTAGCAGGAGCTTGCAAGCAGAGGCCCCCTTTCTCCCGTAGGACGTATGCGGTATTAGCCCGAGTTTCCCCGGGTTGTCCCCCACTACGCGGTAGATTCCCACGCGTTACTCACCCGTCCGCCACTCTACTCGCCCCCGAAGGGACTTTCGCGTTCGACTTGCATGTGTTAGGCATGCCGCCAGCGTTCAATCTGAGCCAGGATCAAACTCTTCAGTTCACACTTGCCGGCCGCTCGCGCGGCCTATCCCGCTCAACGGGTACCTTCTCAGCGAAGGTGCTCCGCCAATTCCCGACACCGGCTCCAGCCGGCGCCACGGAGCACCCTCACAAGTTACCTGATTTGCTTGTTAAAGAGCACCTTCGCACTCCCCTCTCTCCGGGGAAGACCCTACATTCTAGGCCCACCAGAGAGGGTGTCAAGGGCTATCTGACGGCTGGAGTACGAGAACCCCCCCGACAGCGGCCGGTTCGACGTGGGTCGGTCACATTGGGAAGCGGCCCGGCGGCAGCCCTCCCGGCATCCGGCCGGCGAGCCCACGCAGCACCTTTGCCATGCCGCCGCCTTTCATTTTCTTCATCACCTTTTGCATCTGGGTGAACTGCTTCAGCAGACGATTCACGTCCTGGACCTGAGTCCCCGAGCCCAGGGAGATACGCCGCCTACGGGAGCCCTTGACGATGGCGGGAAACGCCCGCTCTTCCGGGGTCATGGAGTCGATGATCGCCATCAGCTTTACGATCTCCTTATCGTTGACCTGTCGCGTCACGTGCTCCGGGACCTGCTGCATCCCCGGCAACTTGTCCAGGAGGCCTGCCATGCCCCCCATGCTGGCCATCTCGCGCAGCTGCTCGCGGAAGTCCGCGAGGTCGAATCCCTTGCCCTGCTTGAGCTTCTTGACGAGCTTCTGGGCCTTGTCCTGATCGACTTTGCGCTGGACCTCCTCCACAAGGGACAGCACGTCCCCCATCCCCAAGATCCGAGAGGCCACCCGATCGGGATAGAAGGGCTCCAGGGCCGTTGTCTTTTCCCCGACGCCGAGGAACTTTATGGGCTTACCGGTGATGCGTCGAATGGACAAGGCTGCGCCGCCGCGGGCGTCACCGTCCGTCTTGGTGAGCACGACACCGGTCAGGGGCAGCGCGTCGTCAAACGCCTTGGCAGTATGGACGGCATCCTGGCCGGTCATGCTGTCGACCACGAACAGGGTTTCCACCGGCTTCAACACCCCATGCAGCCCCCTGATCTCCTCCATCATGGCGTGATCGACGTGCAGCCGGCCTGCGGTGTCCACGATCAGCACGTCCTTGAACTGCTTGCGCGCCGCCTCGAGTGCGCCCTGCGCGATGGCGACCGGGTCTTGTTCCGTACGACTCGGGAAGAACGCCGCCCCCACGTCTCGCGCCAACGTCTCCAGCTGGTCAATCGCGGCCGGGCGGTAGACGTCGCTACTTACGACCATCACAGATTTCTTCTGCCGCTCCTGCAGCCAGCGGGCGAGCTTGGCGACGCTGGTCGTCTTGCCGGAGCCCTGAAGCCCGGCCATCAGAACGACAGCCGGGGGCTGCGCGGCCAAGTCCAGGGCCTCGTTCGCCCGGCCCATGAGCTGGACCAGCTCATCGTGCACGATCTTTATGAGCGTCTGCCCGGGAGTAAGACTCCTCGCGACGTCCTCCCCCAGGGCCTTCTCCCGAACTTGCTCGACGAACTCCCGCACCACAGGTAGCGCGACGTCGGCCTCCAGCAGCGCCATACGCACTTCCCGCATGGTGTCCTTGATGTTGGACTCGGTCAGACGGCCCTGACCGCGCAGGTTGCTCAAGACTCCGCCAAAGCGTTCCTGAAGGTTTTCGAACATGCTGGACCTCAATGAAAGATTTCCCACGCTGACGGCCATATGCCCCAGCGTCTTACGCTGCCCCGGGGTGGCACCCGCGCCATAGCCGGTTCCCTCATCGCGCCCCTAAGGGAGGGCCGGGAGAGTGGAGCGCGCTGCGCGCGACTGTCACGCCACGCAGCCGTTGGGGCTCCGGCCCCGCCAGCATGCGTCCGTTACCCGGCAATCGGGCAGTCAGCGACAAGCGCGGGCGACCCAACAGCCTGGGCAGTATAGGGTACCGGGAACCCCGCGGCAGAATCAGCAATGCGGCGTTTTCTGGTTCGGCGCTTTATGCCATCATCATCGTTCATGGGTCACTTACTGCTGGCGCTCTGTGCGATCACGCTCTACCTGGGAAGCGCCGGAATCACCGCGCTGCGCCTGTTTCGCAGCGATCAGGAGCGGCTGCCCGGGCGATTCAGTGCCTTAGGGTTGGGTTTCGCCGGGCTCATTCTGCACACATGGCTCCTCTACGACAGCATCTTTAGCGGTGTCGCTCTGAACCTCGCGTTCTTCAACGCGTTGGCATTGACCTCCTGGACCGTTGTCACGGTCCTTCTGGTCTCGAGCCTCACCAAGCCGGTTGACAACCTCGGCATCCTGATTCTGCCGATCGCGGCGCTGACAATCTACCTGGAAGCTCGCTACCGGACCGTTCCGCTCATGACGCCTGCCGGCTGGGCGCTCAAGGTCCATGTGCTCTTCTCGATGCTTGCCTACAGCCTCCTTACCCTGGCAAGCGTACAGGCAATCTTGTTGGCCGTGCAGGACCACCATCTGCATTCGCGCCAACCCGGCGGATTCGTACGCGCCTTACCGCCTCTGCAGACGATGGAAAGCCTGCTCTTCGAGATGATTGCGGCCGGCTTCATCCTGCTGACACTCTCACTCGTCAGCGGCTTCGCCTTTCTCGAGGACATGTTCGCTCAGCACCTCGTGCACAAGACGGTGCTATCAACTCTGGGCTGGTTCGTTTTCGGGGCGCTGCTCGTGGGGCGCTTCCGCTACGGCTGGCGTGGACGCACCGCGATAATCTGGACATTGGGCGGCTTCGTGATCCTGATCCTGGCCTACTTTGGCACCAAGGCCGTGCTGGAGCTGATCCTCCACCGCTGATACCACACCGCGCCGGGTCACCGCACACCGACGACGACCCTTCTCTAAAGCAGCACGGCCGCGCCAAAGAGCTCTGCGCTTGTCAGCATGCGGTAGAATGCTAGAATGCGCCGGCAGGGTAGATCCCCAGCGCCTCAGGCGCTCTATAGGAAGACCGGCCAGCGCCACGCTGGCGCCCACAGCCACACATGGGGGCCGTAGCTCAGCTGGGAGAGCGTCGCGTTCGCAATGCGAAGGTCAGGGGTTCGATCCCCCTCGGCTCCACCATATAACTTGCTGATTGCAAAGATCAAATCGAGGCCGCAACGTATCCGGCCGTTTTCTTCCGTCGTAACTTACGTCCCCATTAAGTCCACCAGGCGCGAACTTGCCCTCGGGTTTTCCGCGCGGCACCTTCGCCCCGGCGTTGACACTGCGCACGAGTTCCGCTCCTTGTAGATCCCCGGTTGACGCAGGATCGAATGGCCTTGGCCGGCCTGCCCCACAAGCCGGGTGCGCCCCGCTCTCCGACTCCTCCGTTTACACACACACCGAACGGTTGGGGGTTGCCGATGCGCACCTACAGACCGATCGTGCTCCCACCTGTTCGCCCGCCTGTCGCTCCCCAAAAAGTGGAAGTATCACCTAACCCATCTTTAACAGTCCCCATTGATATTTCGCGTGCCGTGGCGGGTAACCGGCTGATTTAGCTAGATGCGGACAGTGAATTGCCGAATGTAGTGCCATAATGTTCAATGGGGTCTATTGCCATCCGATGCGGCCCGCCGTAGCGTTCTCGGCATGTATATCCGCCGCACCCAGACGCGCAACACCACCACCGGCGAGCGGTACTTCACCTATCGACTAGTGCGCTCTGAGCGGGTGGGCGGGAAGGTCCGCCAGGTCACCGTGCTCAACCTGGGACGCCACTTTGCCGTCGGGCAAGCAGACTGGCCGGCGCTTTGTGCGCGCCTTCAGGAGATCCTCAGTGGCCAGGAGGCGTTGTTGGGCGGGACGGGTACTGTGTTGCTCGAGCGCGAGGCCCAGCGTCTGGCCGCGCAGTTGCTGGCGCGCCAGGGCGTCGTTGCGCCCGCGGAGGCCGGCGGCGCGGCGGCACCGGTGGAGGTCCACAGCGTTGCGGTCGACTCCCTCACGCTGAGCCGTCCGCGCACCGTCGGCGTGGAAGCGGTGGCCCTGTGGGCGATGCGACAGGTGGATTTTGTCGGCTTGCTCGCGCGGCTTCGCCTGAGCGGGCCGCAGCGCGCGGCGGTGCTGGGGGTGATTGTCGGGCGCATGGCCGCCCCGGGCTCGGAGCTGGCCACCCAGCGCTGGCTGTGTGAGCGCAGCGCCCTGGGCGAGCTGCTCGATGTGGACTTTGAGGCGATGAGCCTGATGCAGCTCTACCGCGCGGGCGATGTGCTGATGCGCCACCGCGCGGCGCTGGAAGAGGCGGTGTTCACGCGCCTCAGTGACCTGTTTGCACTCGACTGGACGGTCACCCTCTACGATTTGACCAATACCTATTTCGAAGGCGAGGCGCCGATCAATCCCAAGGCCCAGCAAGGGCATTCCAAGGAGAAGCGCAGCGACTGCCCGCTGCTCACCCTGGCCCTGGTGCTCGATGGCAGCGGCTTCGTGCGCCGCTCCCAGGTGTTTGACGGCAATGTGGTCGAGGGCACGACCCTGGAGGGGATGCTCAAGGGCTTGGGGGCTCCGGCCGGGGCCTTGGTGGTCATGGACCGCGGGATTGCCACGGCGGAGAACCTCACCTGGCTGCGCGCGGGCGGCTACCGCTATCTGGTGGTGAGCCGCGAGCGCCACCGCCACTTCGATCCGGACCAGGCCACCGATCTGCAGACAGCCGGTGGGGAGTGCGTCTCGGTGCAGCGCGTCGTCGATGCCGAGGGACAGGAAGTGCGCCTGTATTGTCACTCCGAATTGCGGGCGCGCAAGGAAGAAGGCATCGCCGAGCGCTTCGCCCAGCGCTTCGAGGCCGGCTTGCAAGCCCTGGCGGACGGGCTGAGTCGGCCGCGCACCACCAAGCGGATCGATAAGCTCTGGGAGCGCATCGGGCGGCTGAAGGAGAAGAGCCACGGCGCCGCCCAGCACTACCACATCGAGCTCGTCCCCGATGAAGGCGCCCGGCAGGCACAAGCCATCCGCTGGGAACGCCGGCCAATCGAGGGTACCCTGCAGACCCACCCCGGCGTCTACTGCCTGCGCACCAACGAGCTCAGCTGGGACGGCGAGCAGCTGTGGCGCACCTACATGATGCTCACCGACCTCGAGGCGGTGTTCCGCTCCTGCAAATCGGAGCTGGGGCTGCGCCCGATCTTCCACCACAAGGAAGTCCGCGCCGACGGGCATCTGTTCATCACCGTCCTTGCCTATCAGCTCGTGCAGCTCATCCGCCGGCGCCTGCACGAGCAGGGCCTCAACGACAGCTGGGCGAGCCTGCGCGAGACGCTCAACGGCCAGGTCCGTGTCACCGCCACCTTCCGCCGTCCCGATGGACGTGCCCTGCATGTGCGCAAGGCCACCCAGGCGGAGCCCGGCCAGCGGCAGATCTACCAGGCACTCGGGATCAATTCCAGCCCAGGAGGTGTGAGCAAGCTGCTCGTGTGAGCCCCACAACACAAAGAATGGCCACTTTGTAGTGCCACTCGGCCGATTCATCAAGCGCAACTGCTTGATCAAGAGGGGATTATAAATAGGGGTGTTAAGTAGTTGGGCCTGTGCTCCGTGGAGTATTGCAATCGTCTGCAAAATGCCGCCCCAGGGAACGCCTATCCCAGAGATTCTCTCGCCCTTCCCCCTGAACCGCTTCCCGTTATGGCAGCACTCCCCTCCCCCACGAATCGTCAACATCTTCCCAACCGGCCACTTCCAGCCCGCTTCGGAGACCGGGCCTTATCGTCTTGCTCTCTTAGCTCCGGACGGCACTCAACACGGTAGGGAAGTTCCGCTATCGACCCAGAGCTGCCGGTGGCGTCCTGGTCGCGACTGTCCGCAA
>JARRNE010000161.1:0-12452 GCA_037385305.1 Chromatiaceae bacterium
CCCTGGACAACGCGGACCTGCTGCCCTTCGAGCGCATCGACCCGGTGGCCGACAGGCTCCTGGAGCTGGCCAAGGCCAATCAGCACCGGCTCGTGAGCTGATGGATGCCCTGGCCATGGAGACCCTCACGGTCGATGAGCTGACCTTCGAGGTCCGCCGCAGCCCCCGGCGCAAGACCCTGGAGATTACCCTGGATCGGGCCGGTGATCTCATCATCGCCGCACCCCCCGACGTCGATCAGGAAAGACTGTCCGCCTTTGTCCGGGAGAAGCGGTTGTGGCTCTATGCGAAGATGGCCGAAAAGCAGAGCCTGCAGCAGCCGATGGCGGGCAAGGAGTTTGTCAGTGGGGAGGGATTCCCATACCTCGGCAGGAGCTACCGGTTGCTGTTGGTGGATGACCAGGAGGTGCCACTCAGGCTGGAGGCGGGCCGGTTCAAGCTCCGGCGATCCCTGGCCCCACAGGGACGAGAGCACTTCATCGCCTGGTACACCGAGCATGCCAGGGCCTGGCTCCGACATCGAGTCAAAGGTTGGGCATCCCGGATGGGGCTCCAACCGAAGGGTATCGACGTGCGGGACCTCGCCTTCCGCTGGGGCTCCTGTGGTAAGACTGGGAACATCAACTTCCACTGGGCCGCCATCCTGCTGCCCGTGAGCGTGGTGGACTACGTCATCGTCCATGAGCTGGCCCACCTCGCCGAGCCCAACCATACCCCTGAGTTCTGGCTGCGGGTGGGGCGGGTACTGCCGGACTACGAGCAGCGCAAGACCTGGCTGGCGGAGCACGGAGGGCGGCACCTTCTGCTGTGACGGTACGAGCCGACCGGTTGTCCCGTAGGGAGGGACGGCGAGGCGGGTCGATCACCGCAGAAGCGTCCGCACGAACGAGAGGCAAGGTCCGGGCGGTTGGACGATCAAACGAGCAGTTGGCGGGTGAGACTACGATGGCGCGCAGCTTCACTCGATGTTCTGGATCTGCTCCCGCATCTGCTCGATCAGGACCTTCATGTCCACCGCGAGCCGGGTCACATCGACGTCGGCCGATTTGGAGCCCAGGGTGTTGGCCTCCCGGTTGAGCTCCTGCATCAGGAAATCCAAACGGCGCCCAACCGGACCCTGGCCTTGCAGCACCGTCTGGACCTCTTGGACGTGGGCCGCGAGGCGATCCATCTCCTCGTCAACGTCCAAGCGCTGGGCAAGGAGCACCAGCTCCTGCTCCACCCGATTGGGATCGAGCTCTGAACGGACCTCCGCCAGTCGGTCCTCCAGCCTGCGCCGCACCGCGGCCAAGACATCCGGCATGCGCTGCCGTGCGGCATCCACCTTTTCCGAGAGGGTCTGGCAGCGCTCCCGGATCAGGCCGGCCAACCGCTCGCCCTCCCGCTCGCGGGTCGCGATCAGGGCATCAAGGGCTGCGTCGAGCAAGGTCAGCGCCTGCTCCCCGATGACGGTGAGATCCGTCTCCTCTTCCAGCAACACACCGGGCCAGCGCAGCAGGTCGAAGGCGCTGGGCTCCTGGGAGCCCCCTACCAGTGCCGCCACCTCTCCCGAGGCCGCCAACAGCTGGTCCAGGAAGTGGCGGTTCAGCCGCAGCTGTCCGGCTGCCCCTGGCCGGGGGACATAGCGCAGGGCGCAATCCACCTTGCCGCGCCCCAGGCGGGCTGCCAAACGCTCCCGCACGGAAGGCTCCAGCCCTCTGAGGTCTTCGGGCAACCGGACGAAGGGTTCAAGGAACCGGTGGTTGACAGAGCGAAGCTCCCAGGTCAGCTCCCCTTGCTCGGTGTTGGCCGTCTCCCGGGCAAAGGCCGTCATGCTCTTGGTCATTGGGGTTCTCTCGCGACCGTGGAAAGCCCCTCCGGGACTGCTACAGTAGTTCCGCTACCTGTATCTGCCTGACGGTCATGGTGCCAGCGCCACCCCAGAAAATGTAAGTCGCTGGCGCCATGACCGTTTCCCTCACCCCGTCCCTCTCCCAGAGGGCGAGGGGGATGGGGAGCGCGGATTCGCGCGACTTTCATAGTAAGGTTGTGACGGCTTACGCGCTGCGCGTCAGGCGGGCGCGACGCCCTCGCAGGGGTAAGGCTATGATAGCGCACGCGCCGGCATCCCGCCCCGTTGCAGCATCAGTGACCCATGGCACGCGGCCGCAGCACCCTTCCCCCCGGGACTCTGATCGACACCTACCGCATCACCCGAACCATCGGCAAGGGGGGATTCAGCCTCATCTATCTCGCCGTGGACGAGGAGACGGGCGACGAGGTCGTGGTCAAGGAGTATCTGCCGAAGAAGCTTGCCCGCCGTGACCGGGGGCTCGGGCTTGTCCCCGCAACGAGCGGTCTGGCGGAGAATGTCCACCGGGGACGCAAGCTCTTCTTCCAGGAGGTCAAGGTCCTCTCGTCCCTGCGCCACCCCAACATCGTCCAGGTCATCGGCTTCTTCCTCGCGCACAACACCGCCTATCTGGTCATGCAGCACGAGCGCGGAAAGAACCTTGGGGCTTACGTGCACGAGCGCAAAGGAGGTCTCAGCACGACCTTCATCTGCCAAGTCTTCCTGCCGGTGCTGGACGCGCTGGCCATGATCCATTCCCGCGCGCTCCTCCATCTGGACGTAAAGCCCGGAAATATCCATATCCGGCACGGAAACGATCCGCTGCTGCTGGATTTCGGAGCCGTCCATCCCCTGGCCCGCGGTCCCACGCCCAGGGGTCAGGTGGTCACAGCCGGCTACTCACCGGTGGAGCAGTACTACCGCGGGGGCCACATCGGACCCTGGACGGACGTCTACGCGGTTGGCGCCAGCATGCGCACCTGCATGGAGGGGCGCACGCCGCCTCCGGCGCTGGATCGGCATGGAAAGGACCCGTTGGTGCCGGCGAAACGCCAGTTTCGGGGTCGCTATCCCTTCTTCCTGCTGGAGGCGGTGGACTGGGCGATGGCCATGGATCCCGGGGAGCGGCCCCAGGACGCGGGGGTGCTCCTGCGGGCGCTGCGTCAGTTCACCGGTGACCTGCCCTCGTCCCGCCTCGCACAGGTGTCCGAAGAGATTCGCGCGAGCGGACAAACCAGCTAGCGGCCATGGTGTCAGCGCCACCGAAGAGAGTGGAAATCGCTGCCAGCTGCGGCCGGTCCGCTGCGACCGGGATTGCCGGAGCCCGACTGCGGCCGACGCGGGCGATTTGACGCCCGGTGCATCGAGATTGTCCAATTCAAGGAGCGTGCGGGTTGTCCTGCCGTCGCGGGAATGCCGATTCGCTTCCCGCCTGCCTGAGTGCCAGGCTCCACACCTAGCGGAAGTCAGACCCCATGAGACCTTCACTGCGCCGTCCCGATGAGCTGCGCCCGATCCGCTTCAGACGCGGCTACACGCGTCACGCGGAGGGCTCGATCCTCGTGGAGCTGGGCGACACCCGGGTATTGTGCACCGCCAGTGTGGAGGAACGGGTCCCACCTTTCCTCAAAGGCCAGGGTCGCGGCTGGGTCACGGCCGAATATGGGATGCTCCCCCGCTCGACCGGCGAGCGTACTCCTCGAGAGGCCGCACGGGGCCGCCAGGGGGGACGAACGCTCGAGATCCAGCGCCTGGTCGGCCGCTCGCTTCGCGCTGGCTGCGATCTTGCGCTGCTGGGGGAACGCACGATCACCTTGGACTGTGACGTGATCCAGGCTGATGGGGGCACGCGAACCGCTTCCATCAACGGCGCCTGGCTGGCCCTGCACGATGCAATTCATGGTCTCGCCCAGCAAGGAAAGACGACCGGGGAGCCCCTGCGCTCCCAAATTGCGGCGGTCTCGGTCGGCGTGCACCAGAGTGAGCCGGTGCTGGACCTCGACTATGCGGAGGATTCCAGCGCCGAGACGGATATGAACGTGGTCATGGACGCCCACGGCCGATTCGTCGAGATCCAGGGCACAGCCGAGGCCCGAACCTTTTCCCGGGGTCAAATGGATCGCATGCTGGATCTGGCGGTGTCTGGTATCCAGGAGATCTTGGCGGCCCAAAGGGCAGCCCTCGGTTGAAGTATTTCCGGACGGCCTTCCAATGAGCCATGCACACAGAGGCGAGTCCATCGTGCTCGCCAGCAATAACGCCGGCAAGGTCCGAGAGATCAACGAGCTGCTGTCGGCAGAGGGCATCCGCGTCATTCCCCAAGGGGAGCTCGGCGTACCCGAGGCCGAGGAGACGGGCCTCAGCTTCGTGGAGAACGCCTTGCTCAAGGCGCGCAACGCGGCCGAGCACAGCGGCCTTGCCTCCATCGCGGACGACTCCGGGATCGAGGTCGACGCATTGAAAGGTTCGCCCGGCATTTACTCGGCCCGCTACGCGGGCGCGGGAGCCTCCGATGCGGCGAATGTGGACCGGCTGCTCACGGAGTTGCGCGACGTGCCCGAGGCGGAACGGACCGCGCGCTTCCGGTGCCTGATGGTTTATATGCGTCACGCGCAGGACCCCACCCCGGTGATCTGTCAGGGGACCTGGGAGGGGCGAATCCTGTTCGCTCCTCGCGGCGAGAACGGCTTCGGGTACGATCCGGTGTTCTACGTGCCGGAAACCGGCTGTAGTGCCGCGGAATTGCCGTCCGCCGCAAAGAACCGGCTGAGCCACCGCGGCCAGGCGCTGGCAAAGCTGGTCCGCTACCTGCGCGACGAGGCTTGAGACAGTCATGACGGACCGCGACGCGGCTCCGGGCGAGGTCGCCGCCCGCCTTGCGCAGGTGCGCGCCCGCATCCGAGCGGCAGAGGAGGGCTTCGGACGTGCGCCCGGTGGCGTCGGGCTGGGCGATCGCCAAGATGGAAGAGCTCGCCGGCCTGCCCCTGGAGTGGCATTTCATCGGCCGCATCCAGGGCAACAAGACCCAATGGATCGCGGAACGGTTTGCCTGGGTTCACAGCCTGTGCGACCTGAGACACGCCCGGCGCCTGAGCGAGCAGCGACCGGACCGCCTGCCGCCCCTCAAGGTCTGTTGCCAAGTCAATCTGAGCGGTGAATCCAGTAAGGCCGGGCTGCCCCCCGACGCCGTCCGGGACTTCATTACCGACTGCGCGGCCCTGCCTCGGCTCACCCTAGTCGGCCTGATGACCCTGCCCGCCCCCGCCGCCGATCTTGAGGCCCAGCGCGCGCCTTTCCGTGAGCTACGCCTTCTGCGCGATCGTCTCGCCAGCCCGTCCTCCCAGCTCGGCGTCCTCTCGATGGGCATGTCGGACGACCTCGAGGCTGCCATCGCGGAAGGGGCAACCCTCGTGCGGGTAGGCACGGCGGTGTTCGGACCGCGTGCGCCGGGCTGAGTATCATTGGCCGGGAATTCCATCACGCCAGCACTGCAAGAGCTGCCATGACCAGAGAGACAATTGCATTCATCGGCGGAGGCAACATGGCCGCCAGCTTGGTCGCCGGTCTCATCGCCGACGGGTACATCCCCAAGAACCTCATCGTGAGCGACCCGGATCGCGCCAAGCTGGACGCCCTAACGACCCGCTTCGGGGTGGGGACCACCTCGACCAACCTCGATGCCCTGCAGGGCGCAGACGTCGCCGTTCTGTGCGTCAAGCCTCAAATCGCGCACGTCGTCTGCTCGGAGCTGGCGCCCGCGGCGGCGGGCGTCCCCCTCTTCATCTCCGTGATGGCAGGCATCCCCGAGGGCAGCATCCAGTCCTGGCTAGGGAGCGCACGGCCCCTCGTGCGCGCGATGCCGAACACGCCGGCGATGATCCAGGCAGGAGCTATCGTCCTGCATGCAACAGCGGAGGTGACGGCAAGCCAGCAGAGTCGGGCAGAGACGATCCTGCGGGCGGGCGGCCTGACCCGTTGGGTTGACCAAGAGGACCTTATGGACGCGGTAACCGCCCTCTCCGGCAGTGGCCCCGCCTACTTCTTCCTGCTGATGGAGACGCTGGAGCAGGCGGGCATCGGCATGGGCCTCGACCCCGAAACCGCCAGACTCCTCACAATCCAGACTGCCCTGGGGGCCGCGCGCATGGCCATGGAGAGCACGGATACGCCGCATGAGCTTCGGTTGCGGGTGACCTCCCCCAACGGGACGACCGAGCGAGCCCTGCAGGTGTTGGAGTCCAGCGGCTTTACGGCCCTTGTTGATCGTGCGGTCCGCGCCGCCTGCGATCGCTCGCAGGAGCTGTCACATATGCTTGGGGAGCAGCAATGAGCTCTTATCTCGCCAACCCTATCGTCTTTCTGATTCAGACGCTATTCGGCATCTATATTGCCTTGGTCCTGCTGCGCTTCATCCTCCAGTGGGCCCGAGCGGATTTCTACAACCCGATCTCCCAGCTCGTGGTCAAGCTGACCAGCCCGGTGCTGCGGCCCTTGCGCCAGCTGATCCCCGGCTACGGCGGGATCGACCTGGCCTCCCTCGTCCTCGCCTGGCTGCTTCAGGCCCTCGAGCTTGCGCTGCTGTGCCTCCTCCTGGATCTGGAACGCAATGTCCTCGGCGCCCTCGCCTGGGCCGTCCCTGCCCTCGTCAGCCTGGCGATCAACATGATCCTGTTCGGGATCTTCATTCGCGTCATCTTGAGCTGGATCAACCCCGACCCATACAACCCGGCAATAGGGCTCCTTGACCGCCTGACCGATCCCTTTCTGCGTCCCGCCAGGCGACTGATCCGGCCGTTGAGCGGACTGGATCTGTCCCCCATGGTCGTTATGATCGCGCTTGTGGTGCTCGAGATGCTCATCATCCCGCCGCTCAAGCTGGTGACCGCGAGCCCGTTCTGAGGGCGGCAGCGAACGTGGAGGGGACGGACTGGTACCGCTGGGACGCAGGAGACCTCCTCCTCAGCATCCGGGTGCAGCCGCGGGGGAAGCGAGACAAGCTGCTCGGGCCAGCCGGCAACCATCTGCGGATCCGCATCACCGCCCCACCGGTCGAGGGGAAGGCCAACGAGCACCTGCGGGGTTTTCTCGCCGATCTGTTCGGCGTCCTGCGCTCCCAGGTTGTCTTGGTGGCGGGGGAGCGCGGGCGCGTCAAGCGAGTGCGCATCCGACGTCCGCTCAGACTCCCCGAGGGGATCAGGTTGGGAGAGAATCCGCAGGGGAAGCGGTGATCGAGCACTCACTTCCCATGGGGTTCAGTTGTATCGCGTCGCCTGTCGATGATACTTTCCGGGGGAGGGGCTTATTTCTGCCAGATGCAATGGGCGAGCGAAAGCAGGCTCAGTCCCGCTCTACCTCCCTCGGGGATGGCATGGGGACACAGCGCATGAGCTCAGATGATCGGGAGGGTGGAGACATGCTCATCATCCTTGATGCACGACTAATAGATGCTTTGCTAGCAATGCCCAGAGCTCGCTGCGCCTAGTCGGCCGGCTTTCGAACGAATCCCGTGCCCTAGAGACCCCTGCGCATGCAGACACCCATCATGCAGCAACGCCTCGCCGCCTATCGGCAGTGGAAGATCCGCGTGTCCCGCGCGGTGCTGGAGCTCGAGAGCTGGCTCGAGACCGAAGGACAGGCGACCGCTGACGTGCGCGAGCGGGTCCGTCACACGCTTCTCTCCCTCGATAAGGATCGGCTTACGATCGCCTTCGTCGCGGAGCTCTCGCGCGGCAAGACCGAGCTCATCAACGCGATCTTCTTCGCCGATTACGGACGTCGTCTCCTCCCCTCCGCGGCGGGCCGCACCACAATGTGCCCGACCGAGCTTCTCTGGGACGGAGAGCGCAATGAGGCGTACCTGCGCCTGCTTCCCATCGAGACGCGGGCGCAGGACATTCCGCTAGCCAAGCTCAAGGGTGACGCGAAGCAGTGGGTGCACTATCCACTCCATGTGCAAGACCCGGAACAGATGTCCTCGACGCTGCGGGAGATCCAACAATCCAAGACCGTCTCGATGGCAGAGGCCACGCGGCTCGGACTGTCGATTTTCGGCCTAACCCCCGACGCACGTCCTTCCGGGCCCCAGGTGGAGATCCCGAAATGGCGTCACGCGGTGATCAGCTTCCCCCATCAGTTGCTAAAGCAGGGGCTGGTGATTCTTGACACGCCGGGGCTGAATGCCCTCGGCAGCGAGCCAGAGCTCACCCTGAATATGCTGCCCGCGGCCCAAGCGATCCTGTTCGTGCTGGCGGCGGACACTGGCGTGACCCGCAGCGATCTGGAAATGTGGCAGCACCGCCTGAAAGGGTTTCAGACCGGGCGCCAGCGCGGAATCATCGTCGCCCTCAACAAGATCGACGTCTTGTGGGACGAGCTGCAGCACGTACCCGCCTGGGAGGCGGCTGTCGAAACGCAGCGGTCATCGACTGCGGAGACGCTGGGCGTCCCCATCGAGGTGGTGTTCCCGGTATCGGCACAGAAGGCCCTGCTGGCCAAGATTCGGGGCGACGACTCGCTGTTGCGTCAGAGCGCGTTGACCGCCTTGGAGAGCCACCTCTCCCGCAAGATGCTGGAGAGTAAGCACCAGCTGCTGCAGGCAGCGTTGGAGGCAGACGTCGGCGAGCTGCTGGAGCGCAATCGCGCCCGCGTCTCCTCGCAGATCAACGAGATCAAAGCACAGCTGCAAGAGCTTGAGCAGCTTCGGGAGAAGAGCGACGACGTGATCCAACACCTGCTGGGGAAGACCCGGCAGGAGCAGGAGCTCTACCTCAAAGGCGTGCGCCAGTTTCAGGCAAGCCGGGAGGAGCTCATCCTGGAGACCCGCCTCAGCCGCCAGGCTCTTGCGCCGGAGACTATCGATGCCCTGATCGAGAAGGCCCATCGGGACATGTTGCATAGCTGGACCACCCAGGGCCTCAGTAAGGCCATGCGGAGCCTGTTCGACGAGCTCCGGCGAACGGGGCAGGCGGTCAGCAGCGAGAGTGAGCGGATCCGCAAGATCGTGCGGACGACCTACCAGCGGTTCAGCGAAGATCTGGGGTTCGCCTTGACCCCCCCGAAGGTCTTCGTGCCGATGAAGTTTCGGGTGGAGATCGAGCTTCTTGTGCAGGAGGTCGAGGCCTTCCGCAAGAGTCCCGGTATGGCCCTGTCGGACCAGGCCCTCGTCATTAAGCGGTTCCATGAGCAGATGGTCAGCCGCGCCCGCATCCTGTTCGACCAGCTTCGCGCCACTGTCGACGCCTGGGTGCGGGACGCCCTTCAGCCCCTGGCGAACCAGATCCAAGACCATAAGCAAATGATGGAAAAGCGCCTGGAGAATCTGCAGCGGATTGGACGGTCGAAGGACAACCTGCAGGGCCGCATCGACGAATTGCAGAAGCAGTACGTCGAGCTTGCCAAGCAGCTGACCGCTCTACGTAACATCTACAACGCCTTGCATTACGATCCGCTCGCCGACGACCAACGCACCAGGAAGCCGCACTTGGTCGCCGGAAGCGCCTGAGGAAATGTCGCTCCGGAGCGCCTGGGTCGTGCCCTTTTGACCTGGAGCCCGACCCCAATCTCGCAGGGTACGTTCACAATCATCACGCGACGAGAAAGGAGACATCGGCCATGAAGCGCCAACAGCTCATCAACTTGCTCGTGGGGGTCGCTCTCTTGACCCCCCTATCAACCTTGGCCGACACAAGCAAGGTTGATGGCTACACGATCCATCACAACGCCTTCGCGACAGACACCCTAACCCCGGAAGTCGCCAAGGCCTATGGGCTTCAGCGCAGCAAGTTTCGAGGGATGTTGGTGGTCACTGTCCGCAAGGATGCGCCTGGCACGAGTGGCACGTCCGTCCCCGCCCGAGTCGAGGCCAAGAGCGTCTCGCTCACCGGCCAGACAGTGCGGATGCCCATGCGCGAGGTCAAGGACCAGAAAGCCCCGTACTACATTACGGATTTTCCCATCCACAACCAGGAAGCCAAGCACTTCGTGATCGAGGTGACGCCGCGGGGATCCCACCAGACCTTCAGGACCGAGATGACCCAGGAGTTTTTCACGGAATAGCGGGTCTGACAGGAGGCCGTCGCGGAGGACAAAAGCCAGGGTGCGCGCCAAGAGGCGGGGGGCTCAGCCTGTGGGGTGGCAGCAGGCAACATCGGTGACGAATGGCCGTCCCCGTGCCGCTGATCCGCCGTTGGGCCGCTCGCCTTACCTGGAACCCAGGTCGACCCGCGACGGCGACGTGTCTGATCGGTCTGCCGGAGGGACCCGGGCCCGTTACGATGAAAGTCGCGCGTAGCGCGCTCCCTATCACCCTCGCCCACTGGGAGAAGGTTGGGGTGAGGGAAACGGGCATGGCGGCAGCGACCGACTTTGTCCCATATTGGTTCTCTGGGGTGGCGCTGACGCCATGGCCGTTAGACGGCCACGAGCTGCCAAACGGCGTGTAGACCGAAGGCAAGCACGAGCATACCCGCTGCCTGCCGCACCCAGCGCGTCTCGGCGATCCGCGCCGCTGCACCGGCCAGCATGCCGATCGCCAACAGGTTCGGGAGCGTCCCCAAGCCGAAGGCCAGCATGAGGAGGGCCCCCTCACGGGGGCTGCCTGCAGAGATTGACCAGATCAGCACGCTGTAGACCAGCCCACAGGGGATCCAGGCCCAGACCAGCCCCACGCCCAGAGCGTGCCAAGGGGTGCGAATGGGCAACAGACGGCGCCCGAAGGGCTCCAAGCGTCGCCACAGAACACCCCCGAGCTCCTCGAGACGCCCAAGACCGAGCCACCACCCGCTGAGGTAGAGACCGAGGCCCCCATGAGGGCCCCCGCAAGGGTGTAGCCTGCGATCCGCCCCCCATTGTAGGCCAGCTGGAACGGGGTCAGCCGCGGCACGCTTGAGCGTGCCTCCCGTGGAAGACCCGCCGTCAAGGCTCCCACAATCCCTCCGCACATGCCGACGCAGTGGACGCCCCCCAGCAGCCCGACCAGGAAGGAAGTCAGGAGAGAGCCATCGACGGCCATGAGGTCAACCCTTCCTAGAGCTCTTAAGAGTACACATGCGTGACGGCCGGGTGGCGCATGCACACCTTTTTCCACCGTGCAGGGGCGACGCGCGGACCCCAGTGCGCTACCTGCTTACCACCCTCAGCTTAACCGATCGACCGGAGGAAACGCAGATGGAAGATCATCAACGGGAGTTTCTGAGCTTCGCCATGGACCACTGCGCACTCAGGTTCGGGAACTTCAGGCTCAAATCGGGGCGACAGAGCCCTTACTTTTTCGACGCGGGGCTGTTCAACACAGGTGGCAGCCTCGCCGCCCTTGGCCGCTCCTACGCCCGCGCAATCATTGCCTCCCCTGTGTCCTTCGACCTGCTCTATGGTCCGGCCTACAAGGGCATCCCTCTGGCCGCAGCGGCAAGCATTGCCTTGGCGGATCATCACCACCAGGACGTCCCCTTCGCATTCAACCGCAAGGAGCCGAAGGATCATGGCGAAGGGGGTCCGGTCGTCGGCAGCCCCCTGGCCGGGCGCGTACTCATCATCGACGACGTGATCACGGCAGGCACGTCCGTGCGCGAGTCGGTCGCACTCATTCGTGGTCAGGGCGCAAAGCCCGCCGGCGTAGTGATTGCCCTCGACCGGCAAGAGCGCGGGGAGGGGCATCTCTCGGCCGTCCAGGAGGTCACCGAGCGATTTGGTATCCCGGTCTTTCCCATCGTCACGCTGGACATCCTGATCTCCTATCTCGCGGAGCGCAGCGAGCCCCAGCCCTTCCTCGATGCGGTGCGGATCTACCGGGAACGCTATGGAGTGTGATCCGGTTCGCTGGTTCGCGAGCTGAGGGTCCCGGAGCAGGCCCGGACGCTTGACGGCTACGGACATCTCGCGCTTGTATTGGGGGGAGTCCCAATACGATACCCCGTAGGCGGTCGGAGCCTAAGCTTGCAGCTCTCGCGACTGGGCTCAAACCGCAATCATCAATCATGAAGAGATTCTCGATGTTGCGCCTGACAACCGGCCTGCTCTTTTTGCTCACCCTCTCAGTTGGCAGCGTTCCTGCCGCGGGAGGAAAGCGCCTCTATCGCTGGGTGGACCAGGAAGGGCGCGTGCACTACACGGATACGATCCCCTCCTCGGCGGTTGACCAAGGCCGCGCAGTGCTGAACAGCGAAGGGGTGAGGGTCAAGACGGTACCGCCGGCCAAGTCTGCGGAGGCTGTCGCCCAGGAGGCGGAGCTGGCGAGGCTACGCAAGGAGCAACAAGCGCTCATTGAGAAGCGGCGGGCCGCAGACCGTGTCCTCCTGCGGAGCTTCCGCTCGGAGGACGACATCGCCATGGCGCGGGACGGGAAGCTCGCCGCGATCAACACGATGATCCAGGTAACGCGTAGCAACGTAGGACGCCAGCAGCGGGCCCTGGCCAAGCTGCGCTCCACCGCCGCTGATCTGGAACGCGCGGGCAAACCGCTGCCTCCGCAGCTGACTCAGGACATCGCCAGCGTTGAGCGATCGATCCGTGATGCCTATGCCGGAATCCTCGACCGCCAAGCCCAGAAGAAGGCCATCTACGATACCTTTGACAAGTATACGAAGCGCTTCAGGGAGCTGAAGAGACTACCCGTGCCGCCCAA
>JARRNE010000162.1:0-5881 GCA_037385305.1 Chromatiaceae bacterium
CATGGACAAAAACCTGGGAGGTTCGGTCCTTGAGTGCTTTCGCCTCCTGGATAACGCGGTCGTGATGGGTAAACAAGATGACCTGGGTCTTGGCGGAGAAGTCAGCCAGGGCGTCGAGCGTGGCGCGCGACCGATCATCGTCGAACTGGATCAGGATGTCGTCGACGATAAAGGGCAAGGGCTCCGCACTCTCGAGGTAGTGATCGAGGGTTGCCAGCCGCAGCGCCAGGTACAGTTGGTCGCGCGTTCCCGTGCTCATCGCTTCGACCCGCAACCTTTCGCCGCTCGATCTCAGGCCCACCAGAACCGGCTGGTCGGACTCGTCGAAATCGCTCTCGATCGTGGTCAGGGATGCGCAGGTGAGCTTCCGAAAATAGACGCCAGCCCGCGACAGGATCGGATCCCGATGCTTGCGCCGAAAGCGCTCGATCTCGTCGCGCAGCACCCGCGCTGCAAGCCTCAGGCGCACGTAATGCTCGGCATGCCCTCGCAGCTCCGATAACGTCTGTTGCGCCTGGTCGGCCAGGGCCGAGGCTTCATCCGTGCCGGCCATCGACTGAAAGTGTTGGTCGGCACTGAGCTTCTGCTCGAGCTGTCTCTCCCGTGCAGGACGCAGCTCCTGCTCGATCCGCTGTATGAGAGCCGTCAGCTCCGCGCGCACCGAATCCCGGTCAACTTCCGCGGCCTCGCTCTGGAGTGCTTCGATGCTCAGTCCATCCCCACCCTCGACCAGCTCGGTCTCGACCGTGCGGAGCCGCTTGGAAAGATCCGTGTGCACCAGGAAACGTCGTTCAACGGCCTCCAGCTCATCCGCGCTTTGGCAACCGGCCTGCTGGCAGAGCTCCCTGAGCACATCGTCCGCCGCCCCTATGACCGCATCGGCATCGCGTATCTCGCCTTCCGCTTGCTGCGCCTGCTTGTTCAGCTCATCGCGGCGCGTCTTGGCCTCGCGCTGGGTGTTCAGACGTGAATCGAGCTGCAGAATCGCTTCACCGACAGGACGGGCTGCGAGGTCTGGGGCCAGCCTCACCATCAAGGCATTGACATCGCGCTCGAAGTCTTGCGCCTCATGGTCGATTCCGTCGGTGCGAAGCCGCAGCTCCTTCGCCTCGTCCACCAGATTCAGCACGTCCGAAATCGCTTGGAGGTAGTCCGATACCTCGCCGGGCGAGGCCTGCTGCCCACGTCCCAGCTCCTGCATGAGCCTTGTCCAGTCGGATGACCAGGAGGCAAGCTCCGCCTCGGCATGCGCCACTTCACCCTCCAGCTGCCGCTGCGACTCTTCCAGCTCCGCGACGCTGTCTTCCAGCGCCGCCCGGCGACGCGCGGTCTGTTCCAGGGAGTCCAGGCAGGACTCGGCATGGTCAAGGAGCGGTCTCAGCTCGCATTGCTCGACGGCTTCCGGTTGCGTCTGTGCGCAGGCTGCGAGGGCGCCCCGGAGATTCCTGCGCTGGGTTTCCCGGTTCCGTTGCAGCGCATCCGCCTTCCCCCGCAGCTCGCCGCCACGTCCCGCCTTGTCACGGAGCAGCGATGCCTTCGCCAGCCAGGCCGACATCTCGCGAGGAGGGAGCGGGGATAGGCCGGTCGCCTTCCAGGCATCCGTCCATGACCGCTCGAGCACCAAACGCTTCTCCGCGACCGCCTGCAACGCCGCCTCGGCATCCGCGTGACGCTGGCGGCAGGCTTCGAGCCTCGCTTGCGCGGCCGCCTGCTCGTGGACGCGCTGTGACTCACGGCGAAGCCGATCCGCGATCTCGTCGGCTCCGGCGACCTCCGCCTCGAAGACATCGGGCAGGGGCTGACCGTCCGAGTAGGACGCGGACTCGGCCGCCACGTCTTCTCCGTCGATCCACTCCCGCCTCAAGAGCTGCCACCCCTGCTCCCGTCGTTCGCGGGCGTTCTGCAGCTCCGTCTCGGTTGGTATCTCACCCACCAGGCGCAGGGCAAGCAGCCCCTCCTCCGTTTGTCCCTGCTCTTTGTGGGCCTCGGAGATCGAATCCTCCAGCCGGCGTTTCTCTTCCTCGACTGCGCTGAATTGCTCTGCGAAGCGTTGCAGTGTCTCCCCGCCGGGCAGAGGCGCCCGCATCAGCTCCGAAAGGGGACCGGTCCAGAGTCCCAGGGATTCGAGGTCACGCTGACAGGCCTCTTCGTGGCGACCGAGCTCCGCGACCGCCTCTGCAATGGAGCTATCCAGGTCGCCGGCGCGGCGCGCTTCGTCCACCGCCTGCTGCAATGCCTCGTAGGATACCGGTGGAGGCAAACGGTTAAGCTCATCCCGCCTCTTCGCGAGCTTCCCTGCGGTCCCTTCGCTCGCCTCGCGTGCCCTTTTCACCGCCGACTGCAGGGCTTCCTGGCGGCCGCCGAGCTCGGTCGCGCGGCGCCGAAGCGCGAGCAGGGGGCGCAGATTCTCGATGTCCTCGAGCGAGAGATCCGGACGGATCTCCGCGAACCGCTGCCGCCCCTGCTCGACCAATGTGGCCCGGCTGGCGACCAGCGCGGGCTTGTCACGGGCGGCCTTACGGTAGCCTCCCAGCCGATCCCGCAGCTCGTCGATGGCGTCAGCCTCCGTCAGCAGCTCCTCGGAAACCTCCAAGCCGGCCGCGTCTTGACGCAGTCCCTCCAGGCGTGCCTTCGCCTTGGAACGCCCCTCCGCCGCAAGCCTTCGCTTCGAGAGGGCATCCTCCCGTCGCTGTCCGAAGTCGTCTTCGAGGACGGCAACATCCCCCAGGTCGGCGAGCTGCTCCCGGATGTGATCGCGTCTGGCGAGGGCCGGCAAGGATCGGCGGATGCGCTCCAATGTGCTCCGGCGTTTCTCTTCCGCGGCCAGTCGGGCATCGATCTCGGTCAAGCGTGCCGCTGACTCCTCCATGGCCGCCCGGGCCTCGTCCCAGTGGCGCGCCGAGAGGGACACATCCCGCTGCTGCCGCTCGAGCGCAGAGAGTCTGCTCAGCGCAGCGTTGACCGACGGCTTTGATGCCCGTGGCGCGAACAGAGCCTGTGCGTCCTGATCGAGACGCTCCAGCAATGCATGAACGGCCGTGCTGCCAAGCCCGGTCCCGAACAGCGCCTCGGCCTCCCGCCCACGCTCGACCAACAGGGCCTGCCCGCCGCTTATCAGCGCCTCGTGGTCGATGCCGAAAAGCCGTTCGAAGAGCGGCTCTCCGACGCCTCCGAGGAGCCGCAGAAGACTATCCTCCGGAATCGGATCCCCGTTCGCATCGAGCAAGGTGTCCTTTCGTCCCTTGCGTCGGTAACAGTGAAGCTCTGTCCCGTCCTTGCCGCGGAACAAGCCACCGACTCTCAAATCCGTCTTGCCATGCCGGAAGTCATCCTGGGTCCGCTCCGGCACCCCGTAAAGGAGCGACCGCAAGGCACGCAGCGCCGAGCTCTTGCCGGCTTCGTTCGGCCCGAAGACCACGTGCAGGCCTTCGCGGCCCGCGCTGAGGTCCAGGTGGCGGTCCGTGAACGGGCCATAGGCGCGGAGATGGAGGTCAAGCAGCTTCACTCGGCGCGCCCCTCGCGCAAGAGCCGCTCCAGCAGGAGGGCCTTAACGTCCTCCAGGCACTCCCGGACGTATTCCGGACGCGACGGATCGAACGCGTCCAGACCGGAGCGCAGCTCGACGGGGAGCTTGGCACTCAGATCCCCAAACTCCCCCGCGAGGCGCGCGAGGCGATCCGGATCCAGGTCCAGATCCCGGATGGATCGCAGCAGCCCGCCGAAGGCGTCGTCACGGGCGATCGCTGCTTCTTCCGACTCCGCCCGGCGCGTGTCGAGCACGACCTTTTCGATCCAAAGGTCCCCCGACCCAATGACTCCCGCAAGGGATCGGCATTCATTGGTGACCTGGTCTCGAGCTGCCCGGAGCCCGCTGTGGACCGGACAGGCGCCGTCAAGGCGCAAACGCACCGCCGCGAGCCTGCCATCGGCGTCGCCAACCGTGTCGGCAAGTGCGTGCCCCACCCGGTCATACACCTCGTCCAGGGTCTTCGCATCGGTGACGTCCACCGAGCAGGCAGACCATCGGACGACGTCCAGGGGGCGGTGCTCCACCGAGTCCACGCTGCCCGCCTCGACGGTGACCAGCGAGCAACCCTTGGGGCCGGTCTCCCGCGCGTGACGCCCTTGCGTATTTCCCGGAAAGACGACCCAGGGCTCCTCTGCAACGACCTCTCGATTGTGGACGTGGCCGAGCGCCCAGTACTGGAAGCCGCGCGAGCGCAGGCCGTCCAGCGAGCAGGGTGCGTAAGACTCATGGCCGGGTCGTCCGTCCAACGAGGTGTGCAGAAGGCCGATGTTGAACAGATCAGGAACTGCCAGGGCGTATCGGCGCGTGAGATCCTCCGCCACCGCGCGGCTGGGGAATCCCTGACCGTGAATCGCGACGCCAAGCCCTTCCAACACGACGGTCTCCGGAGCCCGGGTCGCGAAGACGTGGACGTTCTGCGGTGGTCTGAGTGTCTTCGTGATCTGACTTGCGGCGTCATGATTTCCTGCCACGACGAACACACCGACCCCCGCATCCTGCAGCCGGGCCATCTGCCGCGTGAAGTACAGACCGGTGTTGTAGTCCCTCCAGTCGCCGTCATACAGGTCACCGGCAAGCAAGACGAACTGGACCTCCTCGTCCATCGCCAACTGGACCAGGTTCTCGAATGCCCGGCGCGTCGCGCCGCGGATCTCTTCCACCGGCGCACCTTCGTAGCCCTCAAGTCCACGAAGAGGGCTATCGAGGTGAATGTCTGCTGCGTGAATGAATTTGACGACCACTTGCCCGTTGTTATTCGTCCTTCACCGTTGGCGCCACCAAACGCACCGGCGCCTCGCTCGCAGCGCGGGTCCTGGGCCCGCCCTTGACCCCGCGCAGCGCGGCATTGTAGCCGGTAGCGGCGTGGCCCCCGCTCGGATCTAACGTTGCCCAGCATGATGTTACGCGCGTTACGCGCACAACAGATCCCCATCGACCACTGCCTGACGCCATTCTGCATGTCGCTCATCGCGGTCGCTGCTCAGTGCTCGTCCTGATAATCGACGAGCACCGCTTCCTGGGCGTCAAATGTAAAGGTCAGCGGCCAGGTTGTTACCTGGCAGCGAGACAGGAGCTCGGCCAGACCAGAATGGTACGTCTTTCACCACCGACCCTGGCTCGAACCCCGTCGATGGATTACGCGAGCTGGGGCTCCGCCTGGGGTGCATCACTCGCAGCACATCCGTTGCCGGCCTCCGCCTCCGTCAGCAATCGGTCGCAATACTCCAAGTCTGACGGATCGTCCGTGCGCAACCCCAGGAGCCTGGCGGCCAGGGATTGGTCGAGGGCGGGTTCCACCTGACGCGCCTTGAAGAGGATGCTGCGCTCGTAGTTGGCCACGAAAGTCTCCAGGTTCAGCAGGTCACGCCGCAGCCGCAGCATGCGCTCACGCAGAGGGAACGCCCCCTGGTCCGGCTCCAGCGTGAAGCTCTTGGACTGCCAAAGAACGGTTTGGTACTTGGTCAGCAGCGAGGAAGACAGCTTGCTGTCGTGCGTCTCCTCCGCGATCCGCTGGGCCACGTGGTTCAAGGAAAACAGCTCCCTGCGGCACATACCCCGGTGCAGTTCCGCCAGAATTCGGCGTCGGCTGTCGGAGTTTCGCTCATAGCGGTACGTGTTCAGACCGCTGCGCCGGATCAGCTCGTCCACGGGATCGGGCCGTTCCGGAGCCGGAACCTTGGCTGCGCGGCCCTTTGCGGGCTTGGCCTGAAACAGGAGGATGTCACCACCACCCTTTCCGGGTGTCACCCGTGCCACCTCAGGCAGCGCTGCCAGTAGCTGGCTCAGCTTGGAGAAGCCGTAGTTGCTGACGTCGAAGGTGGGCGAGATCTCGCGGCGCAGAATGGGCACGAC
>JARRNE010000163.1:0-7419 GCA_037385305.1 Chromatiaceae bacterium
ATGTTCCCCATGGTGTCGACCGCCAGGTCGATGTCCATGTGCTGCACCCAGCTCGAGAGCAGGTTATCCGGTGTCTTGAAGTCCACTGGGGTAACCATGGTCACCAGGTTGCGCACCTTGTCCGGGTGGAGTGCTGCGTAGCACAGGCTGAAGGTGCCGCCCTGGCAGATGCCCAGCAGATTGATCTGGTCCGTGTCGTGGGCCGCGCAGAGATGGTCCACGCACCGATCGAGGTAGCCGTTGATGTAGTCGTCCAGCGTCAGCACGCAGTCGGCGTGATCGGGATAGCCCCAATCGATGAGATAGACATCCTGGCCGGTAGCCAGCAGGCCCTTGATCGTGGAGCGGTCTTCCTGCAGGTCCGCCATTTAGGGTCGGGGGACCAGTGCGTAGACGATGAGCAGCGGAACCGGGCGGCGCGGCTCACCCTCGGGGGCCTCGTAGCGATAAAGGACGAGCTTGTCTTCCGAGTAGACGGGCTCGCGGGGGGTTACGCCGCAGTCGATGCCGTCGGCGTTGAGCAGACTCTGCATGCCCAGACCCAGCTTGCGGCTGTAGTCGAGCATCTCCTGGGTCAGCATCTCCGGGCGGATGTCAATGGGGAACACGGGACTGTCTCCTGGGTGGATGGTGGATGATGGATGGCTCGGCTGCTCTCCGCTCCTATCTCGGCGCAGCGGGACCGGTCGTCTTCTTGCGCACCACCGCCTTCTTGGCGGGGGTGGGGGAGACATTGCGGGTCGGGGCGACCTCTTCGCGGGCGGCGGTCGCCCGGGGAGGCGCACTGCCCGCACCGTGCGTCAGCGCGTGGACCTCCCTCTTAACCAGCTCGATCTCTCGCTGCAGCATCTTCTCCTCCCGCCGAGTCTCCTGCAGGCGCTCCTGAAGGGTTCGCAGCTCGATGCGGGTGGGCATATTCATGGCCCCCAAGGTCTCGTCCACCATCACGGACATGCGCCGCTTGAGGGCCATCTGGGCGTTGACCAGGTGTCCGTGGATGCGGGCATATTCGGGGGTGCGGACCTCTTCCGCGTAGACTTCCTCGCAGCAGCCGACCCAAGTGTCATAGAGGCCACGGGCGGAGTCGATCTTCTTGTCCCCTTTCTCGAGCGTCTCCAGCGTCCGACGCATGCGCTCCGTTGACTTGACCCCGAGGTGTGAGAAGAACCCGAAGTAGTCCTGCAGCGCCTGTTGGTATGCCAGGGTGTTCCTCACCAAGTCCTGATAATGGGCCTGCTCTTCGCGCGTGTAGCCCAAGCCGGGTGCGGACAGCAACCGTCTGATGCTCTCCTTGACCTGCTCGCGGGGCATGTTACGCAGCAGATCTCCCGGCATCGGCGAGAGGGAGGACATCATGCGCTGCCAGTTGTCGTAGGGCAGCTCCCAAAAGGCGAGCATGTTGTGCAGGGTCTCTTCGCCCTGGCCGTCAATGGCGCCGAAGCCCTTCTGCATGTCGGTCAGGGTCTTGGCCACTGCCTCCCAGCCCTCTGCGGCGCTCCCGGTTCCTGGCAGATCCCGGACAAAGAGGTTGGCCATGCGGAAGAACATCTTGCCCTGATCGATCAGCTTCTCCATGAAGTCCCGCCCTGCGTCCGGGGCGGCGGGTGCCAGCGCCTGCCACCAGTGGTCGAGCGCCGCTCATGCTTCTGATTCCCCTGGTGGTTGTATCAGCTCAAAAGCTAGCACGGAAGATGGTGCATCGCAATAAAGCCACGGCTTGCCGGCTTGCAGCTTCCCCAAGGCGTCAGGGCATTGCAGTGGCCGATCTGCGCCAATTGCGGTAGCCTTCTCCGGACAAAGTCGCCTCGGCAATGAGAAGCCCGTGCGACATCAACCACCCCCCACCAACCAGAGGACAGAGAAGTATGAGCCAGAACATTGTCATTGTCGCCGCCGGTCGCACGGCGGTCGGCAGCTTCGGCGGCACCCTTTCCTCCCTTCCCGCGGCTGACCTGGGCGCCGTCGTCATCAAGGGACTCTTGGAGAAGACGGGCATCGTCCCCGACCAGGTGGACGAGGTCATCCTCGGACAGGTGCTGACGGCGGCAACCGGGCAGAACCCGGCGCGGCAAGCCGCGATCAAGGCGGGCCTGCCGGTCAAGGTTCCGTGCATGACCATCAACAAGGTCTGCGGCAGCGGATTGAAGGCGGTTCACCTCGCGATGCAGGGGGTGGCCTGTGGGGACGGGGAGGTCATCATCGCCGGCGGACAGGAGAGCATGAGTCAGGCGCCCCATGCCCTGCCCAAGTCGCGGGAGGGGCAGCGCATGGGCGACTGGAAGATGGTGGATACCATGATCCTTGACGGGTTGTGGGAGATCTTCAATCAGTATCACATGGGCGTCACCGCCGAGAACATCGCCCGCAAGTACGATCTGCACCGGGACGAGCAGGACAGCCTCGCCGCGGCCTCCCAGCAGAAAACCGAGGCGGCGCAGAAGGCGGGGCGATTCAAGGACGAGATCGTCCCGGTCGTCATCCCCCAGCGCAAGGGCGATCCCATCACCTTCGCCGAGGACGAGTTCCCCCGCCACGGGACCACCAAGGAGGGCCTTGCCAAGCTGCGCCCGGCCTTCGACAAGGAAGGCACCGTGACCCCCGGCAACGCCTCCGGGATCAACGATGGTGCCGCGGCGGTCATCGTGACGACGGAAGAGAAGGCGCGATCCCTCGGTCTTGTCCCGATGGCGCGCATCGTTGCCTTCGCGAGCGCCGGGGTCGATCCGGCCATCATGGGGACAGGCCCGATTCCCGCCTCCACCAAGTGCCTGGAGAGGGCGGGCTGGAGCGTTGCAGATCTGGATCTGGTGGAGGCGAACGAGGCATTTGCGGCCCAGGCCCTTTCCGTGAACAAGGAGATGGGCTGGGACACGGACAAGGTCAATGTCAACGGCGGGGCCATTGCCATCGGTCACCCCATCGGTGCGTCCGGCGCCCGGGTGCTCGTCACCCTGCTGCACGAGATGGGGCGCCGGGATGCCAAGAAGGGGCTCGCCACCCTGTGCATCGGTGGCGGTCAAGGCGTGGCCATGGCGGTGGAGCGTCCTTGACGGCCAGGCCGGGCCAATCGCCCGCCGGAACGCCGACGGCCACGAGCCGTCGGCGTTCGGCGGCCCGTACCCGTGTTGCGCCGCGTCATAATTCCGGCTCAAAGGGTGGAGTAGACTGCGGAGATGTTACTCGCCCAGAGGCAGCGGCCATGAGCAGCGTGCGCACCATAAAGAAATATCCCAATCGGCGTCTCTACGACACGGAGCTGAGCCGATATATCACCTTGTCCGACGTGCGGGATCTCGTCATGACCGGACAGGACTTCAAGGTGGTGGATACCTCGAATGAGGAGGACATCACCCGCTCGATCCTTCTGCAGATCATGCTGGAGGAGGAGACTGGCGGTGAGCCTCTCTTCACCGCCCGCATGTTGTCCCAGATCATCCGGTCTTACGGTGGGACCTTTCAGGGCGTGTTCGCACGCTACCTGGAGGAGTCCCTGGATCTCTTCGCCAAACAGCAACATCAGCTGCGCCGTGCCTGGACCGACGACCCTTTCGCCGCCATGACCAACATGGCACGAAGCAACGTCGAGATGTGGGCCAGCCTGCGGAAGGACTTCCTGCGGGCAGCGGGTCTTGGCTCGACTGACACCCGCGAAGAGCCCGATAAGCAAGAATAGCGGTCAGCCGTCAGCCACCCCCCGGCCTGGTCCTAGGCGCAGGCACGCTCGATCTACCTTCGTCCTGGCCTCGGCCCTCAGTCCTTCCCCCTTGACAAGTCTCCCGGGCGATACTATTGTGCACTGCACAAATGCTGCACTGCACAAACCCCGAAAGGAGAACCCCCATGACGACGAAAGATACGGTGAATCTGATGAATGAGATGGGCAACAAGGGCGTCGCGCAGCTGAACGCCCTCGGCGAGCTGAACCTGCGTACCTGGGAGAAGCTGGTCACCCGCCAGATGGATGCCGCGAGCTTCGCGTTGGAGCAGGGTATCCGCCAAGTCAAGCTGGCGACCGAGGCGAACGGCTACACCGAGTACATGAACAGCCAGGTGGAGCTGGCGAAAGAGACGGGCGAGCGCGCAATGGCGGAGGCCAAGGCGAGCCTGAAGGCCGCCGAGGAGGTCCAGGAAGACTACCGCGCCTGGATGCAGACGGGTGTGTCCGATCTCTCTGCCGAGCTGCGCGAGGGTGTGGCGCCAGCGGCCTGACTCTCGCTGAAAAGTCGCGCGTAGCGCGCTCCCTGTCATCCTCGCCCACTGGGAGAGGGCCGGGGTGAGGGAAACGGTCATGGCGGCAGCGACTTACATTCTCCGGGGTGGCGCTGACGCCATGGCCGTTAGACAGGCAGGCGGGGCTTCACCCGTCTATTATCTTTCCCGTTCCTCTCGCCCTTAGCTCCTATTCCCTTCCCCCTTCAGCCTATTGCTTGGCAACCAACGGCCGCTCAACGGTCGTGGCGCGCGTCTCGATACGCTTGCTTCCCCGCCAAAGCTCGATTTGTACGTTGGCGCCGGGTCCCGCTTCGGCGACCCCCTCGAGCAGGTCTTCGGTGGATGCAACCGGATGGTCCCCGACGCGGGTGATCACGTCTCCTGCCCGCACCCCGGCGTGCTCGGCCGGACTGTTCTCAGCGGTCGAGGTGACCAATACGCCATGGGGGACCCGCAGACCGAAGGCGTCCGCAAGCTGAGGCGTGACACTGCGGGCGACGACGCCGACCCACCCGCGGGCCACGCGGCCTTTGCGCACCAGCTGTCCCGCCACGCGACTGGCCAGATCGGTCGGGATCGCGAACCCGATGCCTTCGGACCCGCCGCTTTGGGAGTAGATCGCGGAATTAATGCCGACCAGCTCCCCCTGCGCATTGATGAGTGCCCCGCCGGAGTTCCCCGGATTGATGGCGGCGTCGGTCTGAATGAAATTCTCGATGTTGCTGATGCCGAGCTTCGTTCGCCCGGTGGCGCTCACGATGCCCATGGTGACGGTCTGTCCGATACCGAAGGGGTCGCCGATGGCGAGCAACACGTCGCCCACCCGCAGATCCTTCGGGCGGCCGAGGGGGATGGTGGGGAGACCCTTCGCAGACCCCTTCAGCACTGCGAGGTCTGTCTCCGGATCCACTCCGACGACCCCCACGTCCATGCTCCGTCCGTCGGCGAGCACGACCTTGATCTCCTGTGCGCCTTTGATGATGTGGCGGTTAGTGAGGATGAGGCCGTCCCGCGAGAGGATCACGCCTGAGCCGAGGCTGGTGTAGTGACGGCGACGCGTGAACTCCGGGAGAAACCGGCCGAACTGCTGCTGCAGGTAAGGGTCGCGAAAGGCAAGGGACTCGCGCTCTGTGGCGACCTTGGTGCTGTAAATGTTTACCACAGCCGGGGCGGCACGGCTGACGGCTGTCGCATAGGAGACGACGGGCTCTCTACCGGGACCCCCGTCGCGACCGGCGGTGGCTTGGGGACAGTCGACCGGGCGGAGCTGTATGTCCAGCCAGAGCGTAAGGATGACGACGCCGGCTCCGGCGGCGAAAGCGCCTAGGGTCCAAGGCCAGGAGGGGGGTCTCGACATGGACGCGTAAGTTATCATCGCCGGCATTGATGCGCATGTCCTCGCTGTGGATGCCTATCTCAGTGGCGAGATCTCCGAGCAGACCACCCACCAGGCAAGGGAGCTCGGCCTCGACTACATCGCGGCTGGTCACCACGCCACAGAGCGCTACGGCGTCCAGGCCCTGGGACAGCGCATGGCGGAGCAGCTCGGCATCGAGCACCTGTTTCTCGAAGTGGATCATCCGGCCTAACGGCCATGGCGTCAGCGCCACCCCAGAGAATGTAAGTCGCTGTCGCCATGACCGTTTCCCTCACCCCGGCCCTCTCCCAGTGGGCGAGGGTGACAGGGAGCGCGCCACGCGCGACTTTCATGGTAACGGTCATGGCGTCTACCCAGGAGCATGTAAGTCGCTGCTGCCTAGCGACCCAAGCAGTGACGCGTTATTTCCCTGACGCTTCAGCGCCGTAGGCCTGACTGCCTAAGCGCTGACAAGTGGCGCGCCTTATGGGGAAAGCTTGACCGTCCATCAGGCGATCATGGAGAATGCCTGGTCTGTTCTGCAGAGAATCGGCATATTCTTAAGCTCCTCTCCAGTGCCAGTCTTCCGTTTCGGAGACAATGCCCACTGACCCAACCCAGGGGGTCGTCGTAAACATGATCGAACAAGGCGTGGACAAGAACAGGCGGCGCGTGCTCGTCGTCGCCACCAGCGTCGTTGGTGCCGTAGGCGTCGGTTACGTTGCCGTCCCTTTCATTTCCTCGATGAATCCGAGTGCGCGGGCCAGGGCGGCAGGCGCACCGGTGGAGGCCGATATCAGCAAGCTGGAGCTGGGTGCGTTGATGCGCGTCAAGTGGCGCGGTAAGCCCGTCTGGGTGGTCAACCGCACGGAGGCGATGCTCGAGGCCCTGCCGAGCAACGATCCCTTGTTGGTGGATCCGAGCTCCGAGGTGCCGCAGCAGCCGCCCTATTGTCAGAACCCGACCCGATCGATCAAGCCCGAGTACTTCGTGGTCATCGGCATCTGCACCCACCTCGGGTGCTCCCCGACCTACCGTCCCGAGGTTGCGCCGGAAGATCTTGGTCCGAAGTGGAAGGGGGGCTGGTTCTGCCCGTGTCACGGCTCCCGCTTCGATCTGGCTGGGCGCGTCTTCAAGGGCGTCCCGGCGCCGGTCAATCTGGTCATCCCCAAGCATAAGTACCTGACCGACACGGTCATCCTGGTCGGCGAGGACAACGGAGACAAGGCGTCATGAGCACAGAGACCACGACCACCGGCTTTATCGGCTGGATCGACCAGCGCTTCCCCCTGACCAAGGTCTGGAACGAGCACCTGGCCCAGTACTACGCCCCCAAGAACTTCGACTCTTGGTACTACTTCGGCTCCCTGGCCATGATCGTGCTGGTCATGCAGATCATCACCGGCGTCTTCCTCGCGATGAGCTACAAGCCGTCCGCCACCGATGCCTTCGCCTCGGTCGAATACATCATGCGGGACGTGAACTGGGGCTGGCTCATCCGGTACATGCACTCAACGGGTGCGTCGGCCTTCTTCATCCTCATTTACCTGCACATGTTTCGTGCGCTTATGTACGGCTCCTACCGTAAGCCCCGGGAGCTGCTCTGGATCATCGGCGTGATCATCTACCTCTCGATGATGGCTACCGCCTTCTTCGGATATCTGCTTCCCTGGGGCCAGATGTCCTATTGGGGCGCTCAGGTCATTGTCAACTTGTTCTCGGCGGTTCCCATCATCGGCGATGATCTGTCCGTCTGGGTACGGGGCGATTACGTTATATCGGACGTTACGCTCAACCGCTTCTTTGCTTTCCATTTTCTGCTCCCCTTCATCATGGCGGCACTCGTGTTC
>JARRNE010000164.1:0-10906 GCA_037385305.1 Chromatiaceae bacterium
CTGCGCGCGCAGGTACAGCGGCTGTGGGACCGGGGTGAGATCCTGGCCAGTGTGGTGACCGGAGAAAGCCCGTTCCCGCGGCGCCTGGTGCTCAAACGCCCCACGGCGGCCGAGCTGCTCGACCGGTTCGACGAGGCGCGGGCGTGGATTGCCCAGGTGCGCGGGCAGCGGCATTGCCGGGTGGAGATGCGGGAGGTCGGCCACAGGGTCCTGGGGGCCAATGTACTGCCCCATGAGGTCTGGATCGACACCTGCGAAGACGCCCTGGCCTTCGTCGGCCGCCAGCGGGAGGCCGCCCGGTTCGACAGGCTCGTGACCCTGACCCGCGATCGCGAGCCGCGCCTGCTGGGGTGGCTCGCGCAGCGGCCCCTGCGCGCGCTGCAGCTGGCGGACGACTGGCCGCGGCTGCTCGACATCATCGACTGGGTAGCGGCGACCCCGCGCCCGGGCATCTACCTGCGGCAGGTGGATCTGCCCGGCATCCACACCAAGTTCATAGAGGCCCACCGCGGCGTGCTCACGGAGCTGCTGGACGGCGTCCTGCCGCCGGAAGCGATCGACCAGGGCGCTTCCAGCGTCGGCCAGTTCGCCCGGCGTTACGGCTTTCTCGACAAACCGGAGCGGATCCGCTTCCGTATCCTCGACCCCCGCCACGCCTTGCTGCCGGGCGGGAAGATCCAAGACATCACCTTGGACGCCCCGAGCTTCGCCGGGCTTGACTGCGGGTGTTCGCGGGTCCTCATCACCGAGAACGAGATCAACTTCCTCGCCCTGCCGCCCATGCGTGACACCCTCGTGATCTTCGGGGCGGGCTACGGCTTCGACACCCTCGGGCGGACGCCTTGGCTGGCTGGCCGGCGCATCCACTACTGGGGCGATATCGACACCCACGGCTTCGCCATCCTCGACCAACTGCGGAGCCGGCTCGGCCAAGTGGAGTCCTTCCTCATGGACCGCGCCACCCTGATGGCCTTCGAGCCCCACTGGGGGCTGGAGCAAAAGCCGACGCCGCGCGATCTGCCCCGCCTGACGGAGGAGGAACGCGCCCTCTACGACGACTTGCGCGACAACCGCATCCGCAGCAATCTCCGCCTGGAGCAGGAGCGTATCGGCTTCCGCTGGGTCGAGGCCGCCCTTGCCCGCCTCGAAGAATGCTGACCCCAAAAGCACTCGTGGTGGCCAAGATTTGGTCAGTCCAACGCAATCGCAATAAATGAAGGGGTTCAGATGAGTGTTGGAGGACCCTGCCTACGACGGTGGAAGCTGGCTCTCGGCTCCATGAGCGCATGGAGGGGAACGAAGCGATGAACCAGAGTTTCGGCACACCGCGGCCACCCCTGCTCGTATTCACCGACCTCGACGGCACGCTGTTGGACGAAGACAGCTACTCGTTCGCTTCGGCAATCCCGGCACTGGCACGTTTGCGCGAGCTGCGCATCCCGCTCATTGCTGCCACCAGCAAGACCTTGGCGGAGGCGGCGGGGATCAATGCCGCCCTGGGCAATCCGCATCCCTGCATCATCGAAAACGGCAGTGCGGTCTGTGTTCCGGTCGGCTATTTTCCAGAGCCGTTGGCGAGTGGCGATAGTCGCGGCTATGAGGTGGTGCGCTGCGGACCGGACTACAGTTGGCTGACCGCGGAGCTGGCACGGCTGCGCGACGGCCAAGGCTATCGCTTCACCGGGTTCGCCGACATGAGCGACGCAGCTGTGGCCCGTCTGACGAACCTCACCAGGCCCACCGCATACAATGCCCGTCAGCGCCTTGCCTCCGAGCCCTTGCTGTGGCAGGACAGCCGCGAAGCGCTTCATCGGTTCGGCGAAGAGCTGCGCCGGCGTGGCCTGCGACTGCTGCGTGGCGGACGCTTTTGGCACGTGCTCGGCATGGTCGACAAGGGCACCGCCATGGATTGGCTGGTCGGCGTCTATCGCAGGAACGGTCTGTCCCGGCCCATCACAGTCGCCCTCGGGGACAGCCCCAACGACTTGGATATGTTGCGGGCGGCGGATGTGCCGGTCGTGATTCGTCGCAAGGACGGGTCGCACTTGGCGCCCCTTGGGAAGCAGGGCGCCCGCCTTAGTGTCGAGGCGGGCCCCGAGGGGTGGAGCTCGAGCGTGCTGCAGATCTTGCACGAGCTTAGGGAGCGCCACGTGGGCGCATGAGCGGAGATTGCCATGGCCGACTTCCTGCAGAACGGCATCATCACCACGCTGCACAAGCTGCGCGAGCGGCCCATCGAGGCCCTCGAGGCGGAGCTGCGGGGTTTCGCGACGCGCCGCCCCATGGCGCTCATCCTGCCCTCGCTCTTCTCGGAGCTCGAGGGAGGCGCCCTGCCAGCGATCGTCGAGAACCTGCGTCAAGCTGGCTATCTCAGCGAGATCATCGTGGGCCTCGACCGGGCCGACGAGGCGCAGTTCCGCCACGCCCGGGCGTTCTTCGGCCGTTTCACGCAGCGCACGCGCATCCTCTGGCACGATGGACCGCGCCTGCGTGCCCTGGACACCGAGCTGAAGTCGGAAGCTTTGGCGCCGACTGAAACGGGGAAAGGCCGCAACGTCTGGTACTGCCTGGGCTACGCCCTTGCCCGGGAGGACTGCGAAGCGGTGGCACTGCATGACTGCGACATCGTTACGCACGACCGCCATCTCCCGGCGCGGCTGTTCTACCCGGTGGCCAATCCCGCCTTCAATTTCCAATTCTGCAAGGGCTACTACGCCCGCATCGCCGGCAACAAGCTGTCCGGGCGGGTCACCCGGCTGTACGTCACCCCTTTGCTGCGGGCGCTCAATAAGATCCTTGGCCCCATGGACTATCTGGAATTCATGGACTGCTTCCGCTATCCGCTCTCCGGCGAGATCTCTCTGCGCCGGGACTTCATCCAGAACCTGCGCATCCCCAGCGACTGGGGCCTCGAGGTGGGCGTGCTTTCCGAGGTCTACCGCAACCTATCACGGCATCAGGTCTGCCAGGTGGACATTGCAGACCACTACGACCACAAACATCAGGAGCTTTCCCCGGATGGCCCGACTGGCGGTCTCGCAAAGATGAGCATCGACATTGCCAAATCGATTTACCGCAAGCTTGCCACCGAAGGCGTCACCCTCTCCATGGAGCTGTGCCGGACCGTCAAGGCCACCTATTTCCGCATGGCCCTCGACTGTATCGAGCAGTATTACGTCGACGCCCTGATTAACGACCTGCAGTTCGACCGCCATGGCGAGGAGCGGGCTGTGGAGGTCTTCGTGCAAAGCGTCATGACGGCCGGCGAGATGTTCCTCGCCAACCCCATGGAGACCCCCTTCATCCCCAGTTGGAACCGGGTGTTGAGCGCTATTCCGGATTTCGGCGCGCGGCTGTGCGAGGCGGTGGAGCTCGACAATGCCTGGGGCGATTAGCGTCGTGGCTCAGGTGAAAACCAAGACGGGGGTCGGGTACGGGGCGGCGGGACCCTCGGCGCCACGCAGCGCGCCGTGGAGCCTGCATGGAACGTATCTACGGCGTGTCTCGACGGCCCGTTACCCGACCCCTCGCGCACAGCTGAGGGATAGCGCTAGTCGCCAGGCCTGAAACACGCCGCCGGAGCGTTGCTCAGCCACCAGGTCCCATAGGGTGGCAATAGCCAGCGGTTGCTGCGCAGCGGCGGAATGTCTCCGCCGATCAGGTCGAGCCACCCGCTCCCATCGGCGGCTACCCCCGGCAGATCGTCCGGGCGGATGGGCTGGGGGCGGTCGGTGAAGTTGAACAGGGCCAGAATGCGCTGGGCACCGTCTCGGGCACGGCGTTCGAGACCGAAGACCCCTCCGGGCAGCGGGAGCACATGCTGCGGGGCATCGGGGTGAAATGCGGCCTGCGCCCGGCGCAGGGCGAGCAGGTGCCGATAGGCCCGGAACACCCGTCCTGTCGCGGTACGCGCGTCGGCGAGCAGTCGCTCGAGCTCGTGCAGGTCCCAGCGGCGGCGGTTGATGGAGCGGGTCATCCCGGTGGTCTCCACTCCCAGGGTGTCGTTCGGCGTAGCGGTGAGAGAATGAATGTAGACCGCCGGAATGCCGCGAAAACTCAAGGCGACCGCCTGGGAGACGAGGAACTTGGGTACCTGCCAGGGGTTGGGGCTACCGTGGGCCGCCCCGCCGAAGGCGTCGAAGTAGCTGATGTTGAGCTCGTAGGGGCTTTGCGTGCCATCGCTGTTCGCCTTGGTGGAGATGTAGCCGCCGCGCTGGCGCATCGCATCGAGAAGGGTGTCAAGCTCTTCCTTCGGAATCAGCCCTTCCAGCGGACGCAGGCCGACTCCATCGTGCGACGCCGTGAAGTTGAGAAAGGTGCATTTGGGGGGCAGCTCTTCTCGAGCCAGATCCCGGGCCCAGGCGTTGAGAAAGTCGGTGTTACCGCTCCACAAGGCATGCAGCAACAACGGCGGAAGGCTGAACTGGTAGACGATGTGGGCCTCGTCGCCGTCGCCGAAATAACGAATATTCTCCGCGTGGGGGACGTTGGTCTCGGTCATCAGCAAGGCGCCGGGCGCCGCGTAGTCGAGCAGGTCGCGGAAGAGCTTCACGACCTGGTGCGTCTGGGGCAGGTGGATGCAGGGCGTGCCGATCTCCTTCCACAGGTACGCAACGGCATCGAGGCGCAGCAGGCGGGCACCGTGGCGCAGATAGTCGAAGAGGGTGTCGACCATCTCCAGCAGCACCTCGGGATTGGCATAGTTCAAATCGATCTGATCGCTGCCGAAGGTTGCCCAAACATGGCGCAGGCCGCGCGGTGTGTGCACCGCCGTGAGCAAAGGGCTGGTGCGCGGGCGCACGACCATGGACAAGTTGGCCCTCGCGTCGGTATCGATGAAGTAACCCGCGCCTGGCTGGTCGCCACGGATGAATTCGACGAGCCACAGGTGCTCCCGCGAGCAGTGGTTCAGCACCAGGTCGAAAGCGAGATCGAAGCATTTCGCGAGGGCGAGCACGTCTTCCCAGGTGCCGAGCTCGGGATGGACCGCCCGGAAATCGGTCACTGAAAACCCGTCGTCCGAGCTATAGGGGAAGAACGGCAGGACGTGAACGAGGCTGACGCTCTCCGCCAGATAGGTCTCCAAGAAGTACTTCAGGGATCGCAGAGGGGGCGCGCCGGGCGACTGCAGGCTGTTGGCGTAGGTGATCAACACTACCTCGCGTTCGTCCCATCCTTGCTTGAGGCACTGCCGGACACGCCGCTGGCGATAGCGATCGGCGATGCCGAGCATGCGTCTGGTCAGTTCCGGCGCCCGCTCGGGGCCGTAGAGCATGGTCAGGCGCTGCTCGAGCCTGACGATGCATCCGTTAGCACGGGCGGGCGCGCACACTTGTGAATCAAATTGGTGCACGCTTTGGCGTCTCCCACGGCGGTGAAGCCTGGAGCCGGATAACAAGCAGGTTCCACACCATGGCGAGGAGGGCGACGGGGTGCTCACCTCAGTCTGCATTCCGGAGCTCATGACGCTGGCGTCCCATGCCGCCCCCAGGGTCGCAGAAGGACCTTCTACGGGAGAGAGGACTTCAGGGATGGTCGCACGAGTCTCGGCGGCCCTGACCACACTCATGTAGGAGCCCGCTTGCGGGCGACCTCCGGCAATGGCCACGCCAGGTCGCCCGCAAGCGGGCTCGTACCGCTCCTGGGCGCAGGGGCGAAGGGGCTAAAGCCGCTTGTCTCGCGCGGATGTCGCGGATCTTCTTGGGTGCGGGGCGACCGTATTCCCCGGCATGGGATTCCAGCGTGACTCTAAACCCTCACAAAATACGGAATCGCCATCAGGCCGGCGCCCACCGCCACAAGGAGGAGCGTATTGGTCACGAAGAAGGGGAAGATTATGAGCCCCAGCCCACAGCTCAGAGGGACNNCACCTCGTCGCCCGCCGTCAAAATCGGCCGGGGGGGCTGGTCCCGGTATGATCCAAATACCCAGTCCGCCGGCAGAGAACGGGTCTGCCCACCGGTCACCCGCACACTGCATTCCGCCCCACCGTGCAGCACCGCGGTTCTCCTACGGTCGGCTCGGGGGTTGAGCCCTTCGGGATACGATGCCCCGGTTGGCCTGGAGTTCCAGGGCGATATCCCGTCCTCCCCGAGCTTTCCCTTCCAAGATCGATACCCTTGTTGGACCGAGGGTGAGAGGCCCGGGACCGCGGCCTACCACTTCTTGTAGGGGAGGAACTTCCCGGCCATGGTGACCCGCACGCGATCCCCCTTCGGGTCTGCCTCGCGCTCGACGTCCATGCTGAAGTCGATGGCGCTCATGATGCCGTCACCGAACTTCTCGTGGATCACCGCCTTCAGCGGCATTCCGTAGACCTGCATGATCTCGTAGAAGCGATAGATGAGCGGATCGGTGGGTACGACCGGCCCCAGGCCCTTCAGCGGACACTCGGTGAGCTCCGCGGCGATCTCCCGGCCGAGGTCCAGGGCGCTCGCGAGCTTCGCTGCCTCGTCCTCGGACGCGCTCGCCTGGCGATAGAAGAGCGCCGCGATCCAGACCTCGTCCCGGCCCAGGATCTTCTCGAGATCGGCGAAGCTCAGGCCCTTTCGCTTCTTGGCCCGCAGCAGCTGTTCGGAAATCGCAGGTATCTGCATCGGGTTTCTCCTTCGTGTCATCGAAGCCATCGCGCCGGACAAGTGTAACCGGCATGGCGTCTCCGAGGCCGTTCGATCCGCCCGAAGGGCTTGATGGGCAGCCAGCCACTCCTGGGTCCCCCTCGTCCCTTGTCTCCGGCTGTTGCTGCAGCTCGGCGTTCGGGCCGAGGTGTGGCTTGTACAGCAGGTGGCCTACGACACTTGGCACGCCCCGCAGAGACCGCGGCCGGACATTGCCCATATCCGGGAGGCCTGAAGTACTAAGAGCCCCAGGCGCTGACGGCCTGCGCCGCAGAGCACTTGCCCTTCTTGGGCAGCACCGGGAAGGGCACCAGCGCGGCCAGCGCCTACGGGTTGGCGGGGCTGTGAAAGCCCTTGTTCATGCTGCCCCTCTCAGTCTCGGGGAAGCGCGCACAGATCTCGGTGCTCTTGGGCACCGCATCGAAGCGCAGATCGCAGTCGGTCGGAGAGTGCACATCCGTCTCGACAGGCCAAAACGGAACACGATCCTCTGTCAGTCGCCGATGAGCCTGCCCAGCACCTCATAGATCAGTTCATGCATGAACGAATTCTCGCCGCAATGGACAAGTTCGTCATCGACCAGGAAGGTGAGATAGGGTTGAACTTCCGTGCCGTTCGACTCGATCCCTGAGATACCATCAAACATGCAAGTGATGCTGAATGCCAGCGCGCCGGTCAATTCTTTGACTTTATCGCTCTCCAAACCCGCTTCGACCAGCTTGACCTGAATGGTCTTGACAAGCTCAGTGACAAAAATGTCTTGATGTTCTTCGAATCTCGCCGGATTCAGCTTCAGCTCCATCGTCAGTCCTATTCAAGAGGGTGATACCGGCACAGCCCCACGAGCCCGCTAAGCTACCGGCTAGAGAACGAGCGGACTCTTCCTGATCCAGACAGTACCACATCCCTCATTTGACAGCCGCGCGACCTGTCGGAAAACACTAAACCTCGGCCCCTCCCGGGAACGATATTAAGCAGCGTTTACGTCTGGGCTCGCGCGGCCGGAAGCCTTAGGGCTTTTTCGGGATCGTGTATTTGACTTCTTTCTGCCACGGCTCCCAAATGGTGTCGAAGCCGACGAACCCCTTGTCGGTGGGCCCTTTCTGACGGGTCGTCAGATAGCGCGTATGGCCGTCTGGGGTTTTTGGCTTGTCTTGCTTTTTCTCGCTCATCATTCACCTCTCGCTGAAATCGCGGGATTGCCGCTGCAGGACGTTGCAGTTAAAAGCGATCCCGACACCGTTGTCTTGCCATCTTTCGGAACGGAAAGATGACGCCCGTTGGGTGAAATTCAGATCGGCACTTTCAGTCCGCCGACCTCGGGGCCAGGTTCAACCTTCCCACCCGCCTCGATTTCTTCGCTGGTGGCATCGCGGACGGTCAGTATCTCGAGCTTGAAAATGACTTTCCTGCCGCAGAGGGGATTGTTACCGTCGATGGTCAGGGTGTTTTCGTCTACCCGGGTCACCAGAAAACTCTTGGTCTGGCCCGAGGCGTTTTCCATCAGGATAGCTGTCCCGACCTCACGATATTCGGCCGGCACATTTTCGATGTAGTCGGTGATCACCAGGGACTCGTCCCGCGGCCCATAGATCTGGTTGCAGTCTATAGGCACCTCGATCACATCACCCACCGACTTGCCTTCCAGTTCCGCCATGACCTGGGGAGCAAGAACCTCGTTTGCGCCGTGGACATATCCCAGAGGGAACTCCACCGAGGTGAGAACGCTCCCGGTATCTTCATCGATCACCTTGTAGGTGAGTTCGACGAACTTGTTGTCTTGGACAGTCTCTTTCATGATCGCCTAGAAAATCGATGCACCAAAAATCTTGACCTGGCCCTTTTCATAGCCCAGAACCAGTCTCCCCAGCCATTCACCCGGCTTTTTGGTATTGCGCACACGGTACAGGACCGTAACGTGTTCGCCGCGACGGATGATGCCGAGGAAATCCTTGTCCGCCGACAGGTTCCTGGCCAGCTCGCTCTGGGCAAATTGCTTTCCCACTTCGATCTCATTGAGACCTTGTATCAGAGAATATGCAAAATTCCTGATGAATTTACCGTACTGGCCTTTATTGGAGTACTCGACCAGCTCATCCCACCAGGGATCGGCTGTCGCCAGGATCTCCTGATCGGTGTTATCGATGATGTTCATCTGAAATTCTCTAGACGTTCACTGGCCCCATTTCGCTCAGGCCATAAAAAAGATCAACATAGGACATGTTGATCTTTTCGCGGGTGCCTCGAATCGCGCGAGGCACCCTTGTCTGCTTATTACGCCGCCTTGTCCTCCACCAGATGGTAGCATGGCGCCTTTTCCATCGTGTACTCGCCGGTCTGCGGATCACGGCGGGAAACGGTCAGGACATGCCAGTTCTCGTCGTCCACCTTCATGTAGTCACCGCGGTAATAGTAGCCCGGCCAGCGGGTTTCCTTGCGGAACAGCGTGTGATGGAAGACAGCCTCAGAGGTCAGATGACGGTGCTTCAGCTCCCAGGCGCGCAGCAGCTCGTGGATATTCTCCGCACCGATCTTCTCCAGATCCTCTTCCAGGATCTTCATTTTCTTGAGACCGATGTTCAACAATTTCTCGTTGGTCATGTAGCTGACGGTCACGCCACCAGCGTACTCGTCCATCAACTTCTGCAGGCGATCCAGGCCCTGGCGCGGGTTGATGTAGTTGGGGTTGACGGTGCCCGCTGTGATCTCGTTCCGATAGATCTTGTAATGCTCCATCGGCTTGTAGACTTCTTCCTTACAGCGGTTGATCTGCTCATCGGAGACACGGATGCCTTCGGCCTTGCCGTCATCGACGTACTTGCAGGCCGCCTTGGCCGCGAGCCGCCCTTCGGTGAAGGAGCCGGAAGAGAAGGCGTGCGGCGTGCCACCGACCGCGTCACCGGCGCCGAACAGGCCTTCGACCGTGGTCATGCGGTTGTAGCCCCAGAAGTATTCGGGCGGGGAAACATCCTCCGGACCGGAGCACCAGGCGCCGCAACCGGTGGCGTGCGAGCCCATGACGTACGGCTCGGAGGTGGTCAGCTCTGGATTTTCCTCCTTCGGGTTGACGTCGGTCGCCGCCCACAGCACCGCCTGGCCAACGGTCATGCCCAGGAAGTTGTGCCAGCCGATCTCTTCCAGATGCGGATCCTGGAAGGAAGGCATTGTGACCATGTGGATCGGACCGCGGCCGGCGTTCACCTCGGAAATGATGGCATGGTTACGCAGACAGGTCGGGATGGGACGATGGGTGCGGTGAGAAGCCTCGACATCCAGGTATCGCTTACCGACCATTTTCTCCAGTGCGGGGAACCAGTTCGACTCGTACTCTTCCCGCCCAGGCCATTCTGGGTGTAGGTCTTAAGGTGCAGGAAGTAGGCACCCACCGGACCGTAACCGTCCTTGAAGCGGGCCAGTACGATGCGGTTCTCCATCTGAGTCATCTTGGCACCGGCGCCAATCAGTAGACCATAGGCGGAGCCGGAAGACCAGGGTGCGTACCAGACACGGCCGGCACCCTCACCGACAGAGCGCGGCTTGTAGATGTTGGAAGCGCCACCGGCGCCGACGATCACGGTCTTGGACTTGAAGACGTGGTAGTTACCGGTACGCACGTTGAAGCCCACGGCTCCAGCGACGCGGTTTGGCTTGCTCTCATCCATCAGCAGATGGGTGACGCAGATACGGTTGAAGACCTTGTCTGCCGACTTTTTCGCGGCTTCCGCGACGATCGGCTTATAGGACTCGCCGTGAATCATGATCTGCCAGCGGCCTTCACGCTGGTAGGCGCCGGTCTTTGGGTTGCGCATCAGGGGCAGCCCCCAATCCTCGAACTGGTGCACCGCCGAGTCGACGTGACGCGCCATGTCGAACAGCAGGTCTTCGCGCACCATACCCAACAGATCGATACGCGCGTAGCGCACGTGGTCTTCGGGATTATTTTCACCGAAGCGGGTGCCCATGTAGCAGTTGATCGCGTACAGACCCTGCGCCACAGCGCCCGAGCGGTCGATATTCGCCTTTTCGGCGATGACGATCTTCTTGTTCTGCCCCCAGTATCTGGCTTCGAAAGCCGCACCGGTACCACCGAGACCCGCACCTGCGACCAGGATGTCGATGTTGTCTTCTACGATTGTCTTGTAAGCCATTTTTAGTAGGCCTCCACTCCAGCTACCATCTTCAAACCATTGGACTCGAGAGTGTGGAGACCACCTTCATCGAAGCGAATGTATTTGGGCTCGTTGTACAGCAACTGGCTGTCACGCTGCTCCTTGGTCGGCGCAGGCTCA
>JARRNE010000165.1:0-5852 GCA_037385305.1 Chromatiaceae bacterium
CTCCCAGGTTTCCCGGCTCAGCAGTCCTTATTCAACCAGCGACGCCAGGTCCAGGGAGAGGATGTTTCGGGAGAACAGCGTGCCGTCTTAGGGCGAGGGGTTGCCGGCTGAGGTCTGCCCTTGGGGGCCGAGCTGCAACCCGGTGAAGCCGAGCTTGCGTACGAATCGGGCAAGCGCATCGCCGCCGGTGCCGTAAGGGGTGCCCCGCCCGGCGTCTCTGCCGGCCACCCCGGGGAAGCTCCCGTCGTGGACGATGAGCAGGAGCCGATCCTTCCCGAGCAGCTCCAGTGCCTCGACGACGGCGGGATCAGGGTGGATGTCTGGCTGCGGCATGCTGCGATGGGGCGTCTCCCGGCGGTCGAGTGGAGCGGTCGGGGGCGGGGGGGTGCCCCCTATGGTGCCGAGCCCGCACTGGGATGCTAGCCTTGGGGGCAATGGTGGGCAAGGCTGCGCCCTTAAGGCACCCTGATGAGGCGACTCCATGTGGCTGATCGATCAACTGGCAGAGCAGCACATCCTGCAGGCGATGGAGAGGGGCGACTTCGATGATCTGCCCGGGGCCGGAAAGCCCCTCGGGTTGGACGATGATCACCTGGTCCCGGATCACCTCCGTGCCGGTTACCGACTGCTCAAGAATGCAGGGTACCTGCCTCCGGAGCTGCAGGATCTGCGGGATATCCGGGAGGCGGAGGCGCTGCTCGCCTGCGTCAGAGACCCGGACGAGCAGGAGCGGGCGCTGCGGCGACTACGGTTGCTTCAGCTCCGCCTGGCCGAGACCGGGGGGCCAGGCCTCACGCTTGCGCTGGAGGGGCCGTACAGGAACAGTCTCCTACGGTCGCTCGGGTCGGCGACGACAATGGGCCACCCCTTGGCGCGGGACCCGCAGCCCAAGCGCTTCAGTGGGGCCGGCGGACGTTGAGGACGTCGGGCACCTGGGTCAGTTTGTTGACGACTTGCTCTAGCTGGGCCATGTCCTTGACCTCCACGGTGAAGCGCATCATGGCCCGGTCCGCAGCGCGGTCGGAGACGGTGTGGACCCCGAAAACGTCGACGTCTTCGTCGGAGAAGACCGCGGAGACGTCCCTGAGCAGGCCCTTGCGGTCCGCCGCGACCACGAAGATGTCCGCCGGGTAGGTGGCGTCCGCAGGCCGCTCGGCCCAACGCACCTCCACCAGGCGCTGCCGCTCGAGCGCGGGCATCTTGCGGACGTTGCTGCAATCCCGGCGGTGCACGGTAACGCCCCGGCCGCGGGTGACGTATCCGATGATGGGATCGTTCGGGACCGGCCTGCAACAGTGGGCCATGTGGGTCATGAGGTCGCCGATCCCCTCGACGGTCACTTCGGATCGGCCCTTGCCTTTTGACCTTGCGGGCGTGACCGGCCGCGGCCCGATCTCCCCCTGCTCGGCCCGCCGCTCGCCCTTGGGCTCCCCCACCTGACGTGCCACCTGTCCGGACGCCACCTCCCCCCGGCCGATGGCGGCCAGCAGGTCTTCGCCCTTGTGAAAATTGTGGCGGCGCGCGAGATGGTCGAGCTGGGGCTTCTCGTCGATCCGCAGGCGGGCGAGCTCCTTGTCCAGGATGGTCTTACCCTCGCTCACGTACCGGGCATGGTCCTGCTGCTTGAACCATCGCCGCACCCGATTGCGGGCCTTCGCCGTTCGGAGATACCCCTGGTGCGGGCTCAGCCAGTCGCGGCTCGGAGCGGCGTTCTTTTGGGTGAGTATCTCCACCGTTTGCCCGCTGTGCAGGGGCTGGTTCAGGGGCGCGATGCGCCCGTCCACCCGGGCACCGCGGCAGCGGTTGCCGATCTCGGAGTGGATCGCGTAGGCGAAGTCCAGGGGCGTGGCCCCCTTGGGGAGCTCGATCACCTTCGACTGGGGCGTCAGTACGTAGATGTGGAGAGGCTCGAACTCGGCGCGGAAGCGCGCGAACAGGTCACCGCGATCTGCCTCGCCGTCGGTCTTGAGCTCCAGCCACTTGCGCATCCAGACCACGCGGCGCTGGAACTCGTCATCGTGCTGCTTGCTCTCCTTGTAGGCCCAGTGGGCGGCTACGCCAAGCTCGGCCTGGCGGTGCATGTCCCAGGTGCGGATCTGAACCTCCAGCGGCTTGTCCTCCGGTCCCACAACCGCCGTGTGCAGGGACTGGTACATGTTCCCTTTGGGGGTGGCGATGTAGTCGTCGAACTCCTTGGGGATGTGCTTCCACAGCCCGTTGACGATCCCCAATGCCGCATAGCAGGAGGCCACGTCGTCCACCATGATCCGGACCGCGCGCAGGTCGAAGATCTGCTCGATGTCCACGTTCTTGCGCTGCATCTTCCGCCAGATGCTGTAGATGTGCTTCGGCCGCCCGGAGATCTCCGCCTTGACTCCGGCCTCCGCGAACTTCTCCCGCAGAATAGTCATGACCCCCGCGATGTAAGCCTCGCGCTCGCCCCGGCGGCCGTCCAACAGCTTGGCGATGCGTTTGTATTCCATGGGCTCCAGATAGCGGAGGATAAGGTCTTCCAGCTCCCACTTGATCTGCCACACCCCCAGTCGGTTTGCGAGAGGCGCGTAGACGCGCTGGGTGTCCTGGGCGATCTTGCGGCGCCGCCTGTCCTCCAGGTTCTTGATGCTGCGCATCAAATGCAGCCGCTGTGCCAGCACCACGAGGACGACACGCACGTCCTCGGCGATGCCGAGCAGCAGGCGGCGCAGATTCTCCTCGTGCTCGGCCAGGTCCTTGGCGGCGATGGCGGCGTCCACGTTGGCAATCTGCTCGATGTGGGCGAGGTCGGCCACCATGTTTGCGATGCCGGCTCCAAACCTTTCCCGGAGGCCTTCTTCCGAGGTCCCGGAGCGGCGGAGGCATCCGTTCAGGGTAGCGGCAACCAGGGCCTCCACGTCCATGTTGAGCTGGACCAGGATGTCCGCCGTGGACAGGATGTGCCGTACCTGAGACTCGCCCGTCTCCAGGGTCTGGTTGCCTCGGCAACGGACCAGGAGATCGCAGGCCTCCGCGAGCCGGCGGCGGTCGTCCGCGGAGTAGGCGGCGGGCAGTGCGGCGAGCCAGTGTCGGGCGGCGCTGGCGTCGTCCTGCTGTATGTCGGGAAGGTTGTAGACCGATCTTACCATCGGGGAGAGGGAAGGGCAGATAGGACCCGTGCTCCGCAACGGCTCAGCTGCCGCTGCCGGGAGGCCAGGAATTTCCCATTCAACCAGCCCGTCGCCGGCATGTCCAGGTGCAGTGGACACATGTGCCAACCCCGTCATGGGTTCCGGGTGGCGGGCTCGGGCCGCTTCAAAGCAACGGTTCAGCCTGGCCAGGGCAGCCGTGCGTCGCTCAGCAGCTCGTTTCTGGATCCAGCGAGCGGCCGGGGCGCTGCCGACTTCGAACATGGAGCGGGTAGAGCGGCCAGCCGGCGAAACGAAGCTCGCCAATACTCATGTCGGCAGGCAGTTGCTCAGCGCGAGATCCCGCGCGATGAGCCCAGCGACGATCTGCGGGTCGTCGGATGAGTGCACCATGCGGCGAGCCTCGTCTCCAAGGCTGTTTTGCTCCCAGTCCGCGCCGGCGGCATCGCTCAGGATGCGCGCCGTCTCTCCGCCCGGGGCGCCCACCAGATACACCGGGGCCTGCGGGTGGCGCGCTCGAAATTGCTCGTATTCCTCGCGAATGCCTGGCCTCGCGCCATGGAAGCCTGTTGTCTTACCCCCGACGAAGATCGCCGCCTTGGCGCGCTGGGTCATGGCCTCGCGCAGACATTCGAGATCGGCCGCGATATCCGCGGCCGGGTCGCCCTCCCAATGGACCGTGCCGAAGACACTGGTATCGGCGGACTCCGGAGGGGCTTGGTCGCGGAATCGCTCGAGCTGGTGAAGGACGATCGGCGGTGGGCCGCCGGGCTGATCCTTGGCCAACCGATGGACCAACGGGGTGATGGTGGGGTGGCCTCCAAAGACGAGCCGCGCGCGGGAAGCGAAGACCGCCCTGACGATCGTGGCCACGAAGTCGTAGAGCCGTTGGGCCTCTGGGGTGCCGACGATCTCATCGGGGATGCTGGCCGAGAGCAGGACCGGCAACGGGGTATTCTGCGGGGTGCGTATCTCGGAGCCGCTGGAATTGGTCATCTTTTTCACCGAATCAAAGTGTTACCGTAAAAGTCGCGCATAGCGCGCTCCCAATCTCCCTCGCCCTCCGGGAGAGGGCCGGGGCGAGGGAAACGGTCATGGTGGCAGCGACTTACATTTTCCGGGGTGGCGCTGACGCCAAGACCGTCAGGCTGCGGAGCCCGCGGATAGGAAGAAAGGCACGACTTCATTGAGGGACAGCACGTGGAGTGGCTCGCCATGCTTGGCCCAGTCCACCGCGGCCTGCTCCTCGGTGCTCGAGCCCAGGCCACGGTGAACCGGCACTGCGGCATCCGCTGGATCGCTGAGGCTGACGGCGGCGCGTCCTCGCGCAAGTCGGTGCAGGCGTGCCAGGTCATAAGGCGCATCCTCCTAATGGAGCATACAACGCCGGCGGCCAGACCCGTCACCCAGGGTGACCAGGAGGCGGCGCTGCTCGACTTGGCTTGCGGCGGCGAGCGCGGCGAATCGCCGCACGGCCGGGTCCGACAGCGCCCGCTCGCGTTGGCCAAGGCTACCATCGACGTGTGAGCCAGGAGCTCTAGTTTATCCAAGTGAGTCGCCGTCTATAGGACCTGTCCGCGCCGGCGTTGATACACTCATAGCCCGAGCAGAGCGGTGGCGTTGCTGTCTCAGCCCCTGTTCTCCGGAGCCAGTCGCGGGCCAAGCCGCCGTTGCTCCTCTCCGACTGCGACCAAGACCAGGCGACGCATATGGCGACTCAACTGCCGACGATCTTCATCGGCTACAGCCACAAGGACAAGCCCTACCTCGATGAGCTGCTCGCGGTCGTCGAGGGGAGCATGAGCGGCACCGGTGTGCTCCAGGTCTGGTCCGACCAGGACATCGCGTCAGGCCAGAGCTGGGCCTCCGAGATCGGCCGCGCAGTCGAGACTGCCAAAGCCGCTGTCCTGCTGCTTTCCAGCGATTTTTTGGGGTCCCGGCTCACTCGGGAGCAAGAGCTTCCGATCCTGTTGCGGCGATGGCAGAGCGCCGACCTGGAGCTTTTCACCATCTTTGTCGCCGCCGTCCCGAAGGCAGGGTTGCTCGTTCCCTTGCCGCCTGCCGGCCAGGGCATGGCGGAGGAGCTCTTCGATTTCCTGTCTGTCCAGGCGGAGAACGCTCCGGAGCGCCCTCTCGAGCGGATGGACCCAGCGGAGCGAAACCGGCTCTTTGACGCTGTTGCGGAGCGGCTGCGTGCCTTCGCTCAGGCGCAGGGCTCCGGAGCAGCAACCCGCCGTTTGCACGTCCCGCATATCGATTGGGTCGAGATCCCGGGCGGACCTTTCATCTACCAGCAGGGCGAGACCCGCGAGCTGCCGACCTTCTGGATCGCCCGCTACCCGGTCACCAATGTCCAGTATCAGACCTTCATCGACGACGACGGCTACGGGGAGCCGCGCTGGTGGGAGGGTCGTGAACGGCCCGAGCCTCAGCCATCGCGCTGGCCGCAGGCCAACCGCCCCCGCACCAATGTGGATTGGTACGAAGCCTTTGCCTTCGCCCGTTGGCTGAATGCGCGGCTCGGCTTGCCGGACAGCAGCATTCGGCTGCCGACCGAGCTGGAGTGGGAGAAGACCGCGCGCGGTGAGCATGGGCTCCATTACCCCTGGGGCTCGGAGTACCGATCGGGTTACGCCAACCTGGATGAAAAAGGGACAAACCGTCGCGATTGGTATCTGGAGCAAAATGTCGCATTCGGCCTCTACACGCAATTCCGATCGGCGTACGGGG
>JARRNE010000166.1:0-7111 GCA_037385305.1 Chromatiaceae bacterium
ACTAAATTTTTTGAGCTTATCCAAACTAACATGTAGTGACCGACGCGGCCGCCGCGCCAAGAGTTCCTAGATTTGGGTATATGTTCGTACATATGCCTACTTATTCCTGTACGTAGCGGCCCACATATAGGTTCCTATATTTGGGTATCCTGTCCTTAATTCAGTTCTCGCCGGGCCCGGGAAGCAGGGTGACGCGGTCCTTTGCGCCCTTGCCGTTTGCGCACGAGGATCTGGTTGCGCTCGAATCCGATGTCCTGGATGCGCAGGCTTAGCCCCTCGATCAATCGCAGCCCCGCTTCGTACAGCAGCGCGGCGACCAGCTTCGACGTGCCTTCGAGATGGTGGAAAAGCCGCTCGATCTCGCTGCGGTCGAAGACCGTAGGCAGGCGTGTGGGGCGCTTGGCGGGAGTCAGGCTCCCGAGTGCGAGGCTCTCCCGCCCCAGGACCTGCTTGTAGAGGAACACCAGCCCGCGCATGGTGCAGGTCTCCCTTTCGGGCCTTGCTGGGGACACACTACCGGCAATACTTGGCAAGCAGCTTATTGACTTCCTCGATGTCAAACGCCGTGGGATCGAAGCCGCCCCCTATCCATTCCAGATATTCCTCATGTTCCGAATGCTCTGGATCGTTCAACGCGTCCAGAAAGCCGTAGTATCCCCATATGCCGCCAACGTCTTCCGGCGGGCAAGCGCCTTTTGCCTTGACACAGAACGGCAACTGAGCTTTCGGGTCGAAGGGCAGAATCTTTTCAAGCGTTATCTTATGCGTCCAATCGTCCCCGAAATCCCAGATTGGTGGCTTCGCACCTTTGAGGGTGATCTTTAGCTGGTAGGTCGTTCTAGGGGCTCTTGCCAATGGTTATTCCTCCTTTGATCGTGCCGGACATGTGGCGGATATATATGCGGATTTGCGTGCGCCGGATTCCCGGGAGTCTAGCACAGCATTCCATCGGGTGATTCGTCCTGAAACTGAGCTGGAGTACCTTGCATTCCAATCGGGGCCCTAGGTTCCGGCACTCCCTGCGGGGATCATGGATTTGCCACGAATCGCGGCCAAAAGAAGATGTCTCACTTGTTTGTGCACCGGCACTTAAGGAGCGCGTCGCGAGGCTTTGGCGATGATACATGCGCCGAAGGGCTCAGGCCTGGTTCGTCAGCGCCTGCCCGCCCGACGCCGGTCAAGCCGGCTGACGATCTCGCCGATCACCGGCTTGGACGGAGCTGACAACCGCTTCACGACGAGGCTAAGCTGAACGGTGAGGGGTCGGAGGCCAGGGGTCGGAAAGGCGGGAAGCTTACTGGCTTGCGACGCGCCCGTGGCAGGACGCCCCTGCCACTCCTCCGTACCCTGGTCCGTTAATCCTATCCGCCGCTGCGGACCCTGTCTTGGGAGCACCACTGGCTGACGGCGGGCGGCTTCCAAACCGAGTGCATGGAGGTGCCTGGCCATCCCGGCAAGGCCAACCTGGTCGCAACCCTCGGCGGAGGCCCGGGCGGGCTGGTCCTCTCGGGACACACGGACACGGTTCCCTACGACGCGGCACGCTGGAGTCACGACCCGTTCCGCCTCACGGAGGACGGGGGAAGGCTCTACGGGCTCGGCACCTGCGACATGAAATCCTTCCTTGCCCTGGCCATCGAGGCGGCGCGCGGCCTGGATCCGCGGGACCTCGAGCACCCGCTGATCATCCTGGCCACGGCCGACGAGGAATCCTCGATGAGCGGGGCACGCGCGCTGGTGGCCTCCGGGCGGCCGCTCGGCCTCTACGCGGTCATCGGGGAGCCCACGTCCCTGCGTCCGGTGCGCCTGCACAAGGGGGTGATGGGGGAGGCAATCCGCCTGATCGGGCGCACAGGGCATGCGAGCGACCCGAGCCTTGGCCGCAATGCCCTCGAGGGCATGCACCAGGTGATGTCCGAGATCATACAGTGGCGGGGGGAGCTGCAGGCGCGCCACCGCCACCCTGCCTTTCCGCTGCCCGTGCCGACGATCAACCTGGGGCATATCCGCGGCGGCGACAACCCAAACCGCATCTGCGGGGAGTGCGAGCTGCATATCGACCTGCGCGTCCTGCCGGGCCTCGACGTGGACGCGCTGCGGGACCAGCTCGCCGAGCGGGTGGCCCGGGTGGCGGTGCCCCTGGGCCTCCAGTGGGACGTCGCCCCCCTCTTTCCCGGTGTTCCGCCAGCGGAGACAGTCCCCGACTCGGTCATCGTGACGGCGGCCGAAGATCTGACGGGCCGTGCCGCCGAGGCGGTGAGCTTCGGCACGGAGGCCCCCTTCCTGAATCAACTGGGAATGGAGACCATCGTTCTTGGCCCAGGGGACATCGCCCAGGCCCACCAGCCGGACGAATACCTGGAAGCGGCCCGCATTCGCCCCACCCTGGACCTCCTGCGGGCCCTGATTCGCCGGCTCTGCCTTCCTTAGGCGCCGTGGACCCTGGGCGGGCTCTGGCATCTCGGGGTCGGTCCGATTCCGGGATGGAGTGTTATCCTCGCGGTCGGCATTTCACAGCGAGATCAACTTGGCCGGGAGACAAGGGGGCCTGCGATGATCCATGACGAGCATTCACTCGCCGATCGCCTGGGGAAGGCGCGCCTGTTCATTTGGTACTCGCTGGTGCGGGTGCCCTGGCTGTGCGGCTACAACCTCATCGGCGCCTTGCTGCTGGTGATCCTGTTCGCCTTCAATGACCAGGGGCTCGATCTCCTCAGAATCTCCGCCGCCCGTCCATTGATGGACGCCCATAGCCCTTGGAACCTGCTGTTTATCGTCGGCACCGCCTTGCTCTCGCTCTCCATGTGGTACAGCTCCCGCCTCTTGCTGGGCCGGAAGTTTCCTACCTACGAGCTGGACCCTGACGCCTCGGCCTTCGGGCGGAAGTGGCTGCCGCGCTTGCTGGGGTCCGTCGTCCCGCTTGCGATCGCAGTGGGCTACTACCGGGCGCAAGGGGGCTTTTCCCCGCTCGCCGAGATCTTCCTCGGCATGGGGCTCGGTCTGCTCCTCTTCTACATCCTGCGGCGGATGCTCCTGCCGGATCCGCAGCTGATGCTGGAGCACCTGCTCGCGGAGCTGCGGATTGGCGATCTCCTGTTGGTGCTGGTCTTCGGTCTGGCCACCTTCGCATTGCTCGTCGCCTTCATGGTGCGGCCGGTATGGCTGCCGCAGTACGTCGGGGCACCGGCGATCGCGGTCGTGGCGGTTGGGGGCATCGCCTTGTTCGGCAGCATGGTGCTGACTTATTGGTTCCTGGCCCAAGGATCGCCGGCGGCAACCACCCTGGCGTTGGTGCTGGCCCTGCTGTTCGGTCTGGTGAACGACAACCATGACGTCAGGCTGGCTCGCGCGTTGAGTCCCCTCGAGCGGGTCGCCCCCGCGGAGCACTACGCGGCGTGGCGGGCACGGCACCCGGTTCCCGCGGCATCCACGATCCGGGAGCCGGTGGTGCTGGTGGCGGCGTCGGGGGGCGGCATTCGCGCGGCCTACTGGACTGCGTCCGCCCTGGCCGCCATGGAGTCGGTGCCAGGCTTTGCCGATGACCTGTTCGCGATCAGCGCGGTGTCGGGGGGCAGTCTGGGGGCCGCGACCTATGTGGCGCTCAAGCGGGAGGAGCTGGACACGGGAAAGCCCGCGGACCTGCTGGGTCGTGCACGGACCGTGCTGGCGCACGACTTTCTCTCGCCGGTGGTCGCGGGGCTGCTGTTTCCGGACCTCGCCCAGCGGTTCTTCCCGATCCCGCTGCGCTGGGCGGATCGTCAACGCTTTCTGGAAAAGTCATGGGAGGACGCCCTCGGCCCAGCCCCGAATCCCTTCACCCGGTCCTTTACCGCACTCTATGCGACTTCCAGGGGAGACCGGTTGCCGAGCCTGCTGCTGAACGCCACCGCCGTGGAGTCCGGGAGCCGGGCCATCGTCTCCAACCTCGCAGTCGGAGGCTTCAGCGACACGGTCGATCTGTTGGACAAGGGCTACTCCACCCAGCGGGTCAAGCTGAGCGCTGCGGCCGGGATGAGCGCGCGCTTCACCTACGTGAGCCCCGCGGGGACCCTCTGGCGCCCGGACGGTAGCAAGATGCGGGTGGTAGACGGGGGCTATTTCGAGAACTCAGGTGCCGTCACGGCGATGGATGTGCTTACCGCCCTCAGTGCAGCCAAGCCAAGCCTGCTGCCCGTTCTGATCCTCATCCGCAACGATCCCCAGGCCCAGCCGGTCTGCCGGCGCCCGGGCCAGACAAGGCACACCATTCCCCTGCGCAGTGGCCCTGCGGGTGCCGGGGCGAACGCCCTGGTGAGCGAGGTGGCCGCTCCCGTGCGCGCCCTCCTCAATGCCCGCTCGGCCCGCGGGCGCCTGGCGGAGATCGCTGCGGCGAGACGGGTGGAAGCCGAGGGTGGTGCCGTGGTGGAGGTCTCCCTCGCAGCGGTGACTCAGGCCCGACTGACCGCGGCGAAGAGCCACGCGGAGCGCGTGGCGGTGCGCCGGCGCATGATTGAGCCGCCATTGGGCTGGTCGCTCTCGGAGGAAGTCCGCAAGGAGATGGATAGCGTGCTGGACGGCCGTTCCGGAGGTCTCCATCGGGAATTCAAAGTGCTGAAGGACGCGCTCTCGGACGCCCTTTCACCGCAGGACAAATGCAATCCGCTGTAACCCGGCCTCTGATGCGTCTATGCAACCTGTTGCTTCCTGTGTTGGACGCGCCCACGAAGACGACGCGGAGGCGGTCCGGTTCTGGTTACGGCTGCCTTCCCGCCCCAGCAACAGAGACTGAGGCCCCCACCGGGGCCGCTTTCCCCGGGTGGATCTTGGTGCTTAAGCCAAAGGGCCGCAGTCCCCTTGGTCTTCCTGTGCGGGCTGGCTTTCGCCGGGGAGGAGAGCCTCCGCTGACGCCGGTCGCGGGGGGTGCGGGTGGCCGGTTCCGACCGCAAGCTGCTCTGCAAAGCCAAGCAGCAGCCGGGCGAAAGGCGTTCCATGCAGGTTGACTGCCGCGGTTAGGTCTCGCGTTGCGCCGCCTACTAAAGCCCTGGTTAGCTCCGGCCTCTTTAGCACGCGGCCAAGGGCCTGGCTCGTGTTGTTATCGGGCTCCGTGGCGGCGATGCAGGCTACGGCCTCCGTAATCAGCCGCTCCGCTGCCTGCTCAACCGCGATCAGGGCGCTCAGATCCATGCCGCAGCGCCGGCATGTCCGGTTGCCGTCCCAGCGGGCATGGCAGTTGGGGCAGCGCTCGATCATGACTCCAGGTAGTAGATCAGATCGGTGAGCTCGGCGACTGCACGTTCCAGGGGTCCGGGGTCGCCTTTGGACAGCGCATCCCGAACGGATTCGATTCGGTCCACCAGGTCTTCCCTGTCGTCCGCGTTCGCACCCTCTAGGAGTCGCTCGGCCTTCTCCACCAAAGCGCGGGCCTGTGTCGCCTCACGGCGCTCCGAGCTCTCCCCGCTGGCCGCGGGTTGAGGCTCCACATCGATCAGGGCTGCGATGCGCTCCCGCGCGGCGTCCAGCTCGTGCTTCTCGAACCGGGCCGTGGCGTTGTCGATCGCGATCTGCTTCTCGAGGCCGGTGCGCTTCTCCCGGGAGCTCACCTGCAGGATCCCGTTCACGTCCAGGGAGAAGGTCGTGACGATGATATTGCCCGCCGGCACGTCGCTCAGGCCCTCGATGCGAAAGGAGCCGATCTCGGTATTGTTGAGGGCGTCCGGGTCCTCCCCCTGGTAGACCTGGACGTCGATGGCCGGTTGGCCGTCGTACATTGTCTCGAATGCATCGCTCTTGGTGACCGGGATGGGCGTATTCTTTCGAATCAGCGGAACGAAGGTGTAGGGATAGGGCTCCCCGTTGAGATCGGCCCAGGCACTGGTGCCAAAGGTATAGGGGGTGACATCCACCAGCACGCCGGTCACGTCCGCCCCGGCGATCACCGCCGCCTGGATGGCGGCGCCGGCGGCGACGCACAGGTCCGGGTCCACCTCGGCGCGGGGCTGCATGCCGAGCTCCGCCTCCAGTTGTGACTGTACCATTGGGGTACGGGTAGCTCCGCCGACCAGCAGTACCTCATCGATGTCATTGACCGCGAGATTCGCCCCCTTCAGCGCAGTGTGCGCCGCCTCCAGGGTCTCGTCGATATAGGGGGAGATCATGGCCTCGTATTCGGCCCGGTCGACCTCGAGGGACAGATGGACGGGCTTTCCGTCCTTCTCCAGCAGATACTCTTCTTCGATGCGCGCATAGGGCGCGTCGCTCAGGACGATCTTGGCCGCCTCGCAGGCCCGGATGATGCGGGCCATGGCCGTGCGTTCCCCGTTGGCATCCACGCCTTGGGACTCCTTCAGGTGGCTGGCCACGTGCTCCACCAGCTTGGCGTCGAAGTCGTCACCCCCCAGGTGATTATTACCGTGGCTAGCCAGGACCTCGGTGACGTCCTGGTTGAGCCGCACAACGGAGACGTCGAAGGTGCCGCCGCCCAGGTCGTAGACCAGGATGTTCTTGGCGGTCTTGTGCTCGGCCTCATAGGCCAGGGCGGCGGCGGTCGGCTCGTTGATGATACGCATCACTTCGAGACCGGCGAGCTGGCCCGCATCCCGGGTCGCCTGGCGCTGAGCGTCGGAGAAGTAGGCGGGTACTGTTATCACGGCCTTGGTGACAGGACGTCCCAGGTCGTCCTCGGCGGCCTTCTTGAGCCGACTGAGGATGAGAGCGGAGATTTCCTGGGGCGTATAGCTTTGATTCCCCATGGGGAGGCGCACGTCCTCACCCATGCGGCGCTTGACCGAGCGGATCGTGCGGTCCGGGTAGAGGACGTACTGATTGCGTGCCGATTGACCGACCAGCAGCGCGCCGTCGTCAGCCACTCCCACCACCGAGGGCAGGATCTTGGATCCGTCGACTGCGATGACGCGGGGACGGCCCTGCTCGACCACCGCCACTTCCGAGTTCGTCGTCCCGAGATCGATTCCGATGATGATGTCGTTCACGTAGTTACTTCCTTCGCTATTTCAGATACGGCGGGGGAAAGGGAGCCGCCACGGCACCAAAGACGCCAAGGAAAAGACGCAAGCTGCGGTCGATGGAGATGCTCCCCAACAGGTCCAGAGGTCTCCCCACCTTCCTGCTCGCG
>JARRNE010000167.1:0-8845 GCA_037385305.1 Chromatiaceae bacterium
CAGGGGGTTCTTGGACGCAAAGACCTCCGCACGGCCGACTATCACGCAGTTAACCGCGATCAGGGGGACAAAGATCCCCAGTGCCTTGTGCAGATCGAGAAAGTAGGCCTGCATGGCTAGATCGACCAGGCTGACGTAAGCGGCGATAGCGACTACGAAGACCGGCAGTCGAATCTCTGGCCTCACCAAGTGGCGTATAAGGGAGAGGGTGCTGTTGGACGCAAGGAGCACCACGGCGGTGGCGACGCCCATGCCGAGGCCAGTAGTTGCCGATGTGGTGGTGGCCAGCAAGGGACACAGGCCCAGGAGTGCAACCAGGGCCTGATTGTTGCGCCAAAGGCCGTCGCCGGCGATCACTGCGAGGGGCTTGTCTGCCATCAAGGTGCTCCCTTCTTCTCAGCCGCTCTCTGAGCAGACGGCTGGCTGTACAGGGTTTGGCGGTGCTGTCGGACATAGATCAGAGTGTTCCTGACGGCCTTCACCACTGCCCGGGGCGTGATGGTGGCACCGGTGAATTGATCGAATTCGCCCCCGTCACGCTTCACCTTCCACTTCGCCAGCGGCGGGTTGACAAGAGACTTGCCCGCGAAGCCCAGGATCCAGTCGGATTTTGTCGCCTGGATCTTGTCCCCGAGCCCGGGCGTTTCGGAGTCCGCTACCACCCGAACCCCGCCGAGGGTGCCGTCCTTGAGGACCGCGACCAGCAGCTTGATGGGGCCTCCGTACCCGTCGGGGGCAATCGGGGCGATGACCAGGGCCACGGGCCCGCCCTTACGGCGCGCCCGATAGACGAGGGTCCGTGCCGACCCCAGCAGGGCCGGGTCGCGCGCCTCAAAGGCATCCCGCAACAGCGCGTCGGTCCGAATCCCCGGGGGCAGGATGGCCGCCAGCCTTCTGACCAGGGCCTCACGCTCGTTGGCGGCGATGCGGGCGGCGGTGAGGCCGTGGGTCGCCGCCACCAGGGCGACGCCGACCGCCGCGACGGCACCCAGGGTCAAGGCGGCGGCAGCCAAGACGGGCGGCCTGCTCATGTCCCGCCTTTCCCCTGACCGAAGACCCGCGGCCGGGAGCACTGGTCGATCAGGGGGGCGGCGGCGTCCATCAGGAGCACTGCAAAGGCCACCCCGTCCGGGTATCCGCCCCAGGTGCGAATCGCGAAGACGAGCACGCCGATGGAGGCCCCGAAAACGACCTGCCCCTTCTTGGTCGTGCAGCCGCTGACAGGGTCAGTGGCGATGAAGAAGGCGCCGAGCATGGCGCCGCCGCTGAAGATATGAAACGCCGGGAAGGGGTGCGTGTCGGGATCAAGCATCCAGAGGAAGCCCGCGACGAGGAGCAGGCTGGCGAGCATGGAGACGGGGACATGCCAGCTGATCACGCGGCGCCACAGCAGAAATAGCCCTCCCGCCAGAAACCAGTTGGCCACCCATTCCCAGCCGCGGCCACCATAGTCGCCCCAAAGCGGACTTCGGCGGATCTCGTCGATTGTCTTGTCCTGGCCGAGCTGAGTGCGCATTTCGCCCAATGGTGTGGCGGAGGTGATGGCGTCCCAGGAGAGGTGTCCCGGCGGTTCTCCGGTCAAAGTCAGGTGCAGCGAGTCCGCGAAGGACAGGGGGTACTGGGCCAGCATGTGCGGTGGCGGCCAGCTCGCCATGGCAAGCGGGAATGAGATGAGCAGGAAGGCGTAGCCGGCCATCGCGGGGTTGAACGGGTTGTAGCCCAGTCCGCCATAGAGCTGCTTGGTCCCGGCGATCGCGAAAACCACGCCGGTCAAGGTCAGCCACCAGGGAAGGGTGGGTGGCACACATACGGCGAGCAGGAGCGCCGTGACCACCGCACTCAGGTCCCGAACGGCGGGCAGGGCCGGCCGGCGGCGGAGTCGCAGCACGGCCGCCTCCGTGCCGACGGCGAAGGTGGTGGCGAGGACCATGTTGATGGCCAGCCCCCAGCCAAAGTACCAAGTCATGGCGATCGCCCCCGGCACAAGGCCCAGGATGACCTGCAACATGATCCGGTCCACCCGTTGCGGGCGGACGGTATGCGGCGGCGAGATGACGGCGGCCGGCATGAGTCAGCTAGTGCAACAGTGCAGAGATTCTGAGACTCTTTGTGGTGGGATCTGCTGTGCGGGCCATGCCCCAAGAGAGGAGGCAGCGCTGCGAAAGGTCCGCCCAGCGGACCTTTCGAAGGTGGCCCCGTGGTTTCTGCCAGCGTACACTAGTCCTCCCGCGCCGCCCCGTGCTCCGCCTTCTCTGAGCCAGGATACGTGGTGCTTGCCGGCTGCACCCGTTCCTCCTCGTGCAGCCCCGTCCGAGCCTTGGGAGCCGCCTCTCCCCGGCCTGTCCCGGCGCGAGCAGCCCTCTTCGCAGCGGCGCGCTCGCGTGCGGATGCGATCGCCACCTGGATTGCGGCCCGGTCCATGGTCGCGCTGCCCGCCGCGGCCGCCGCCTTGTCCCCTGAGGGGCCCTTCTCCTGCCGAGCTCGGGACCGCCGGTGCTCGCGGGCCTGACGCTGCAGGCGGGCTGCATACCGGTCGTGCGCGTGCTCGGCCTGTCGCCTCGCCTGCTCCCGCACCCAGCTCTCCGCTTTGGCGTGGCGGTAATATTGCACGAGCGGGATATGCGACGGGCAAACATAGGCGCAGCAGCCGCACTCGATGCAGTCGAACAGGTTGTAGTCCTGGACCTTGTCCAGATCCCCGGCACGGGCATGCGAGTACAGCTGCTGGGGCAGCAGGCTCACCGGGCAGACCGCGGCGCAATCGCCGCAGCGGATGCAGGCAAGCGCCGGCCCGGGGTCAGGGGCCTCCTCCGGGATCAGGGCCAGGATGCAGCCGGCCGTCTTGGTGATGGGGACCTGATCCGAGCCGAGCGTCACGCCCATCATCGGGCCGCCGAGCACCAGTCTGCGGGTGGGGCGACCGTATCCCCCGCAGTGGGCGATGAGCTCGGAGGCAGCAGCTCCAATGTGGGCCTCCAGGTTCTGCGGCGCCCGGATGCCGCGCCCCGTCACGGTTACGTAGCGGGATATCGACGGCTTTCCCTCCAGTACCGCGTCGGCGACGGCCGCGGCCGTGGCCACGTTCTGGCAGACGACCCCGATCTGCGCAGGGATGCCGTGGCTCGGGACCTCCAGCCCTGTCAGCATCCGAATGAGCTGCTTCTCGCTGCCGCTCGGATAGATTGATGGGATGGCCAGGATGCGCGTCCGCCCCTTCATGTCGCTGTCGGCAACCGCCAGGCGAAGGGACTCGATGGCCTCGGCCCGGATCCAACGCGTCGTAATGGGTCAGGGGTTCGGGAAGCCGGGCCCAGGCGTCCTCCCCGTCGGTCTCGATCAGGATGCAGGGTCCCCGGAGTCCGGAGGGATGCGGGATCGGCCGGTTCTCGATCCCGATGACCCTGCCCGAGCTCGAGGCATGGACGGCGGCGCTCACGTAGCCGTTGGGGGTAGCGATGGTCTGGCCCTTCAGGACCCGCTCGCCTACCGCCACGACGGGCCTCGCGGGTGCGCCGATATGCTGCCGCAACGAGATGGTCAGCACCCTTGGCAGCGGTGCCAGCCTGGCGGGCCTGCCGTTCGAGAGCGCCTTTTCGTCCGGCAAACGGACGCCGCCGCGAAACCGGCCGAGGGGGCGCTGGACGGGGTTGGGCTGCGGCGGCTGCACGTTCCTGGCACCCCGCGGCTAGGCGGATGCAAGGCGGGCGCCGTCGGGGGAGGGCCAGCTCCAGCTCGCCGCCTCGACACCCGCCGATAGCATGTGGATGCAGTCCATGGGGCAGGCCGTCAGGCATAGCTCGCAGCCCGTGCATTCACTGGCAAGGATGCCATGCAGCTGCTTGGCCGCGCCGATGATCGCATCCACGGGGCAGGCCCGCAGGCAGAGGGTGCAGCCGATACAGTCCGCCTCGTCGATCACCGCGACCGCCTTGGGTTTCCCCGCACCCCTTTCGATCGGGAGCGGCTCCTTGCCGAGGAGGCGGGCGAGCGCCCGCACGACTGCGTTACCGCCGGGTGGACAGCGATTGATCTCCGCCTCTCCCTTGGCCACGGCCTCCGCGTAGGGCCGGCAGCCCGGGTAGCCGCATTGGCCGCACTGGGTCTGGGGGAGCATGCCTTCCACCCGCCCGGCGAGCCGCTCGCTTTCACTGCGGACGGGGATGGCCGAATACCCAAGGAGAAGTCCCAGCAATGCGGCAAGCCCGGCGACGGCGGCAATCGCAATCAGCATGACTTCGATCCCGGCTTAGGACGGCGCCCGCCCGGCGAAGCCCATAAAGGCCAGCGACATCAGGCCCAAGGTAATGAAGGTGATGGCGGCGCCCTGGAAAGGTGCCGGGACGTCGGCGACGTCCACCCGCTCCCGGATCGCTGCGAAGAGGATGAGCACCAGCGAGAAGCCCAGGCCGGCGCCAAAGCCGTACAGGACAGATTCCAGAAAGGAGCGATTCCCCTGCTGGTTGAGGAGGGCCACCCCCAGCACCGCACAGTTGATGGTGATGAGTGGCAGAAAGATGCCGAGCAGCTGATAGAGCACCGGACTCGCCTCGGCCATCACCCGCTCGGCGAGCTGGGCCACCCCGGCGATCACGAGTAGGAAGGCGATGATCCGCAGGTACTCGATGCCCAAGGGGGCGAGCAGATAAGCCTCCACCACCCAGGCCAATGCCCCGGTCAGGGTGAGCACGAAGGTCGTGGCCAGGGCCATTCCCACGGCAGTCTCCACCCTCCGGGAGGCGCCCACGAAAGGGCAGACCCCCAGGAACTTGACCAGAACGAAGTTGTGGACGAGAGTCGTGCCGATCAGGATGAGGGCGAAATCTTTCATAAGGACCCCGTCGCCCGTGGATGGCTCCCAGCCGGGGGCCGCCAGCGCATTGAGCTGAAGGATGCCGTTCAAAGCCAATTGAGAATAGTCGCGGTCATCGATCCGGTACACCATCCTGATGGCGCGGGAAAGGGGCGTCTTCCCGGCCAAATGCCGAAAGGCTGTGTGCGACCGGAAAAAATCCATTGCCTCCTGCGTCTTAAAGGACCGACAGCCCGGCGGACCCCATCCTGAACGAGGGTGGCCCTTCACTTGACCTTCATGCCTGGCTCCGCTCCCGCGTCGGGGCTGAGGAGGAAGATGTCCTTGCCGCCTGGGCCGGCGGCCAACACCATGCCCTCGGACACGCCGAAGCGCATCTTGCGCGGCGCCAGATTCGCCACCATCACGGTGAGCCGCCCCACCAGCTCCTGCGGATCGTAGGCGGCGCGGATGCCGGCGAAGACCTCCCGGGTCTCACCGCCCAGGTCGAGCGTCAGGTGGAGCAGCTTGTCCGCACCCTCCACGAGCTCCGCCTTCGCAATGCGCGTGATGCGCAGGTCCACCTTTGCGAAGTCGGCGAGCTCCACGGTCTCAGCGATGGGCTCTTTCAGTAGGCGGCCTTCGCTCCGGGTCTCGTGGGGCTTGGTCTTCTTCACCGGCTGCCCGGTCAGGTGTTCCCTCGATGCCTCGAGCATGGCTTCCACCTGCTTGAACTCCGCCCGGGTCATGAGCGGCTGGAACTTCGCGATCTCGCGCTCGAGAAGCGGCTCCGGCAGCAGGTCCCAGGTGAGCGGGGGGATGCGCAGGAATGTTTCGGCGGCCTCCGCCGTGCCCGGCAGGATCGGCCGGAGGTAGCCGATAAGCACCCGGAACAAGTTGAGCCCCATGGTGCAGATCTCCTGCAGCTCCTGTTCGCGGCCGGCGGCCTTGGCCACCACCCAGGGGGCACGTTCGTCGATGTACTGATTGGCTCGGTCCGCCAGGGCCATGATCTCCCGGGTCGCCCGGCTGAACTCGCGCCCTTCGTACGCCTCGGCAACAGATTCCCCGGCCCGCGCGAACTCCGCGAAGAGCCCGGGCTCGGGCAAGGCGTTGGAGAGTCGTCCGTCGAAGCGCTTGGTGATGAACGAAGCGGTGCGGCTGGCGATGTTCACCACCTTGCCCACCAGGTCCGCATTCACCCGCAGGACGAAGTCCTCCAGGTTGAGGTCGATGTCCTCCACGCCGGGGCCGAGCTTGGCGGCGAAGTAGTACCGCAGATACTCGGGGTTGAGATGATCCAGGTAGGTCCTTGCCTTGATGAAGGTGCCGCGGGACTTGGACATCTTCTGTCCCTCCACCGTGAGGAATCCGTGGGAGAAGACCGCGGTCGGCGTACGGAAATCCGCTCCATGGAGCATGGCGGGCCAGAACAGGGCGTGGAAATAGATGATGTCCTTCCCGATGAAGTGGTACACCTCCGCGTCCGAATCCGGTGCCCAGAAGCGGTCGAAGTCGAGTGCAGCCACCTGATGGCACAGGTGCTTGAAGCTGGCCATGTAGCCGATCGGTGCGTCCAGCCACACGTAGAAGTACTTGCCCGGGTGGTCCGGGATCTCGAAGCCGAAGTAGGGCGCGTCCCGGGAGATGTCCCATTCCTGCAGCCCCGCGGCGAACCACTCGTCCAGCTTGTTGGAGACCTCCCGCTGCAGGCTCCCGCTGCGGGTCCATGCCCTGAGCATCTCCTCGAAGTCCGCCAGGCGGAAGAAGTAGTGCTGCGATTCCCGCTGCTCGGGCTTGGCGCCGGAGACGGCGGAGTACGGGTTCTTGAGCTCCCCCGGGGAATAGCTCGCCCCGCACACCTCGCAGTTGTCCCCGTACTGGTCCGGCGCCCCGCACTTGGGGCACTCGCCCTTGACGAAGCGGTCCGGCAGGAACATGTGCTCCACCGGGTCGTAGGCCTGGGTGATGTTGCGCGTGGCGACATGTCCCTTGTCCCGGTTGCGCGTGTAGATCAGGTTGGCGAAGACCTGGTTTTCCGGCGAGTGGGTCGAGTGGTAGCTGTCGAACCCGACCCGGAAGGCTGCGAAGTCCGCTTTGTGCTCCTCGGCGACCCGGGCGATGAGCTCCTCGGGGGCGATGCCCTCCTGGCGGGCGCGCAGCATGATGGGGGTGCCGTGGGCGTCGTCGGCGCAGACGTAGTAGCAGCGGTGTCCGCGCATCTTCTGGAAGCGCGCCCAGATGTCCGTCTGTATGTACTCCACCAGGTGACCGATGTGGATCGGGCCGTTGGCATAGGGCAGCGCGCTGGTGACCAGGATGTCTCGCGTGCGGTTCATGGCGGGCTCGGCTCGTGCGGTGGCGGAGGCCGCTGCCGGCGGCGCTTCGGGCGGGCGCGCCATGTAGACAGCGGCGGCCCTTCAGTATCTCACGAACGCTTAGGTGCGGGCGAACGCCGAGTCCGCCGCACGAAAAGGGCCCGGCGGCATCTTCGTCGGGCGCGGGGCCGCGAGCTCCGAGAGTCGGGCGTCAGGGCAGCCTCACGGCTCCGATCGGTGGCCTTGAATTAGATCGGCAAGAGACCAACTCTGCCGGGGATGAGGAAGGGGGGCGGTTCCCTGGAACGCCTGCCCCAAGGGGCGCACCGATGCACTCCGCTCCGCCACGCCGAGGACGTTACAGTGCCTTGATTTCCTTGTGCACAGGCGGCGAGCTTGCGAATTCGGCGGTGCGTCCCAAGCCCTGATCCCATAGAACATCGCGGCGCTCCGGTGCCGCCGGAGCCCCAATCCACGGAGTTACCCATGTCAGAAGTTACCAAAGAGCGTATCGAAGCCGCGACCAAGGAGTATGTCCAGCCCGACCTTGACCGTGACCTGGTAAGCGCCAAGTGCGTCAAGGGCATCGACATCGAGGGGGATCAGGTCAAGATCAAGATCGTCCTCGGCTTCCCGGCGAAGAGCGTCGCGGAGGCGATCAAGGCTGCGGTCACCGAGAAGGAGAAGGCGGTGGACGGCGTCAGCATGGTCCAAGTCGACGTCAGCACCCAGGTGGTCGCCCACTCGGTACAGAAGTCCCTGAAGCCGATCGACAACGTCAAGAACATCATCGCCGTCGCCTCGGGCAAGGGCGGGGTCGGGAAATCCACCACCGCCGTCAACCTCGCCTTGGCCCTGTCCGCTGAGGGCGCCAGGGTCGGTCTGCTGGATGCAGACATCTACGGCCCCTCCCAGCCGCGCATGCTGGGCATCACCGGCAAGCCGGAGTCCAAGGACGGTAGCAGCCTGGAGCCCATGAACAGCTATCACCTCCAGGCCATGTCCATCGGGTTCCTGATCGACGAGGAGACCCCGATGATCTGGCGCGGCCCCATGGTCACCCAGGCCCTGGAGCAGCTGCTGACCGACACCAACTGGAGCGAGCTCGACTACCTTGTCATCGACCTGCCCCCAGGCACGGGCGACACCCAGCTCACCCTCGCCCAGAAGGTGCCGGTCTCGGGCGCGGTCATCGTCACCACCCCGCAGGACATCGCCCTGCTCGACGCCCGCAAGGGCCTCAAGATGTTCCAAAAGGTGGAGGTCCCGGTTCTCGGGGTCGTGGAGAACATGAGCATCCACATCTGCTCCAACTGCGGCCACGAGGAGCACATCTTCGGCGAGGGTGGGGGAGCCCGCATGGCCGAGCAGCACGGGGTGAACCTCCTGGGCTCGCTTCCCCTCGATATCCGTATCCGTGAGGAGACTGACGGCGGCAAGCCCACGGTGGTGGCGGAGCCCGACTCCCGCGTCAGCGAGATCTACCGGGAGATCGCACGCAGGACGGCGGCCAAGCTTTCTCTCCAAGCCAAGGACTACGCCGCGAAGTTCCCGCGGATCGTGATCCAGAATAACTAGTACCCGTTACCATCCCTCCCTGACCCGCTCAAACTTGACGTATGGCAAAAAAGGGATAGGCGATTCAACGGGTGTTTTCCACGTACGGAGGAGGCAGTCGAGCCCTACCGAGGCGAGGAAAGGCGCCAAACCCGGTCGCAACCCGGGGCAACACTATCCT
>JARRNE010000168.1:0-8346 GCA_037385305.1 Chromatiaceae bacterium
GCAGAAGCCCCACGAGGAACAGGCGGCCGGCAAAAAAGAGAAAGAAGAGAAGCAGGAAGAGTCGGGCGGACAGAAGAAGCAACAAAAGGAGGAAGCCGGCGGCGAGAAGAAAAAGGACCAGGAGGCGAAGGCCGGCGGGAAGAAGCAGACCGAGAAAGAGAAACAGGCGGGGGGTGAGAAGAAGGCCGAGCAACAAGAGTCCGAAGAAGGCGCCCAACAGGAACGCAAGGAGAAGAAGGGGGAGGGCGGCGAGGAGAAGAAGCGGAAAGAGGCCGCGGGGGGAGAAGAGGAGCAGAGGCCGGAGAAAGGACAGGCGGAGAAACAAGCCAAGCCCGAAGAGAAACAGCGTGAGGGAGGCGAGAAAGAGCAGGCAGGACAAGGCAAGCATCCCGCGGAGCAGCAGAAGGAGGCCGGAAAGGCTGAGCAGGAAAAGCGGCGCAAAGAGGAGAGCGGCGCCAAGGGCGAGCAGCCGCCCGAGGAGCGGCAGCGCACCGCGCGCGGCGGCGAGCAACGTCAGCCGCAGGCTGAAGCTACCCCGCCCGAAACGCCGCCTGAGGGCAGCTCCGTGCAGGCAGTGGACCGCTTCGACCAGCTTGGTCAGCAGCCCATGCCCGACCAGGAGCCCAGCGATCAGCAGGCAGGAGCCGCTGCCCTAGGGGGGCTGCCCACTCAGGGGCCGGGTATGGCCATTATCGAGCAGCGCCTTCAGCAGGTGGAGGGAGATCCCACCGTGTTGATGCGCAACCAGTTCAAGATCGAAGACATGCAATACATGCGTGCGGCCGGCGGCCCCCTTCGGGAGAGCCGGCCCTGGTGAGGCGAGGGAGTCAGCAACAGATGCGTAGGCACCATGCGGTTGTCGTCCTGCTTCTGGCCTTGACAGCGGCCGGAGACGCACAAGCGTTCAATTTCTCCTTCCCCTTTTTTCCGGGGTCATCCGACCGGGAGCGCCCACGCATGGGTCCGCCGCCCTGGCAATTTCGGCCGCAGGGGCCTTCCAACGCCACGGGGGTTCCCCCGAGCTACGGGCCCTCAACACCACCGCGCGACCAGGCCCAGAGCTATCAGCCCGGACCGACGTCCCCGTCTGGCCCCGGCTACCAGTCTGCCCCCGGATATACCCCAGGCCCAGGCTATCAGGGCGGCCCGCAGTACCCGTCCGGACCCGGTTATTCCTCGGGGCCGAATTATCCGCCAGGCCCCGGCTATCAGTCCGAGCCGGGGTACCGAGGCTATCAGCCAAACCCCGGCTATCAGCCCGGGCCGGGGTACCGAGGTTATCAGCCAGGCTCCGGATACCAGCCCTACCGGCCCGGACAGTACGGCGGAGCCTACTCCGAGCAGGCCGAGCAGGCAGGCCAGCCGCCGCGGCTTGAAGTGGAGATCCAAGATCGCGAGCCCTACGTCCTCGAGCACGTCTTGGTGAAGCTGCAGGTGATCAGCGACCAGAACCTTGCGACGGCCGACCCGGATCTACCCAACAGCAGCGATTTCCTCCTCGAGAGTCTGGAAGGACCGACGGCGCGATCACGCATCACGCAGAATGGGCGACGGGAGGTCGTCAACGAGTTCGTCTATACGCTGACGCCGCTCCATCCGGGAGACATCGAAATCCCCTTCCTGAAGGTCACAGGCACCTCCGCCGGGAGCGGCTACTACGGCCGATCGAACAGCTTCGAGGTGAGCACCTCCGGTCCGATCCAGCTTCAGGTGCGCCCCCCCATGGCGTCGGTTCAGCCCTGGCTCCCGCTCGAAAGCCTGGCCATCAAGGCGACCTTTGACCGTGAGGGCGAGGTGGAGGCCGGGCAGCCGGTCAGCCTCGCGTTGGAGCTCTCAGCCACCGGCGCGACCGGCAGCCAGCTTCCGAGCCTGGAATCCCGGCTGCGGTCAAAACAGTTCCGGGTCTACCGGGAGCAGACGCTGACGGACGGCAAGCTGTCCGCGGATGGAAGGCGGCTGGAGGGCAAGCGCACCGAGTATTACACGCTGGTGCCTGTGGCCGCGGGCAAGTTGAGACTACCGGAGATCCGGCTGCCCTGGTGGAACATCAGGACAGGCACCCGGGAATATGCAAGCCTGCCCATTCGTACCCTGCACGTGGACGGGGAATCGGGCCTTGCGGCCTCGGCAGCCACCCTCACCGGCAGCGCGGTGAGCTGGTTCTGGCTTCCCGTCTCAGGACTTGTTCTGGTGCTGCTCGGGTACTGGGGCGGCGTCTGGTACCGCGGGCACCGGGAGCGCCATCCGGACCGCGGCCCCCTCATCGCCCGCTTGGGGCAGGGAGTCCGCGCCGCCGCATCGGAGGCAGCCGCCGGACTCGGAAACGCCGCGAGCCGACTCAATCCTGCGCCGCCCCTTCGGCGGATGAAACCCCGGATTTCCGCGGCGTTCCTGCCTCCCTCGACCCGATTGCTCATGTGTGTGCGGGCCGCCAATCGGGAGCCGGACCCAGTCGCCTGGGTCCATCGTTTCCAGGACATGACCTGCCGTCAGCTTCGGTTCGATGCGAAAACCCCTGTGCAGGGGGTTACCGGCAGGATCCTTGCGCTCCGTCCGGGAGCGGATGCAGAGCAGCTGCGGCGCCTGATGGAGCAGCTGGACGCCGCGCTCTACGGCCGGCAGGACATCGACTTCGGGCGGTGGAAAAGGCAATTCGTGCGCCAAGTGGGGCTCTCCCCGTCTTCGACCATGACGGCCACCGGGGCCTTCTTCCCAAACTGCTTGTTGCCCCGTCTGACCCAGAGGTTTCGCATCTCGGGATTGCGCGGGAAATAGGTCTTGAGCGCATCCTCTATCCGCATGAGATAGGCAACGCGGCGGTTCACAGCGGGCTCGTCGGGAAACGGTGCCTCCTCACGAAAGCGGGCAATGGCGCGCGTCTTGACCGTGTTCGGCAGACAAAGAATGGCCGCGATATCCCGCGCGGAAAGGCCCCAGCCCTCCAACAGCACCATGGTACGGCGGGTCACCGCGAGACGTTCATCCAGGGTCATTTCAACCATTGGCGATACCTTGACAACAACGTGAGGAGGGATGGTCGGTTTGGGGACGACCGGAGCGGACGAAAAGACGATATTTGCTATAGGAGATTGCGGTGGAGGCGCCAGAATCCAACCCCCGTCAGGCCTTCCGAAAATCGCTGCCGGGTTTCGAGCTCAGGGCTGTGGAGCCGTTGGGGCGGTTGGAATCGAGGTGATCCGCCAGTGCCCAGGGTCTCAGTGCCGAGACCGGAGCAACAGATCAGGAAGCCCCCAAAGCCCTACCGGTAGGCCCGGGAGATGCGCAGGACCAACGGGATATGCCGGAGGCGGCGCATGACACGTGCGAGGTGCTTTCGGCCATGCACACTGATGAGGAACTCCAAGGTGGAGGTGATCCCATCCTTTTCGCGCAGCTGCACGTTGTCGATGTTGGACCCCATCTCCGCGATGGCAGCGGCAACGGTCGCCAGCGCCCCCCGCCTGTTGCCCACATCCACCCGGATCTCGGTGTAGAAATCGGCGGCAGACTCGCCCGACCACTCGACATCCAGCCACTTGTCCCTTTGGCTCTGAAAGTCCCCCAGATTCCGACACTCCTGGCGGTGGACAACGATACCCTTCCCGGGGTTGAACAGCCCCACGATGGCGTCGCCCGGAATTGGCCGACAGCACCGGCCGTAGCTCACCACCATTCCTTCGGTGCCCTTGATGGAGAAGCTGCCCGTTTGACTCGGCGCATCCCCGCACCCCTCGCTCCCGCCGTCCCCCATGAGACGGCGCGCCACCAGGGCCGGCATGCGATTGCCAAGCCCGATGTCTGTGAGCAGGGCTTCCGGACCCGGCAGCTTTGCGTGCTCGAGATAGGCAGCAAGCCGTTCGTCCGGCACGCCCCTCAAATCAACACCGTAGGCTGCGAGCTCCACGTCAAGAAGACGCCGGCCCAAGGCCTCCGCCTCTTTGTGTTGCAGGTTCTTGAGATAAGAGCGCACGTTCGCCCGCGCCTTGCCGGTCACCACGAAATTCAGCCACGCCGGGTTAGGCGCCGCCCCGGGCGCGTTGATGATTTCCACGGTCTGCCCGCTGCGCAGCTCTGTTCGCAGTGGGGCGAGCCTCCGGTCGATGCGGGCGGCCACGCAGGTATTGCCCACGTCCGAGTGGATGGCGTAAGCGAAGTCCACCACGGTTGCCCCGCACGGAAGCACCAGAATGCGCCCCCGCGGCGTGAAGACATAGACCTCGGCCGGGAAGAGATCGACCTTGACGTGCTCCAGAAACTCCACCGAGTCCCCGGACCCGCGTTGCATCTCCAGCAGGTTCTGCAACCAATCGGCTGCCAGACCCTGAGGACCGCCCGAGCCGTCGCCGCTCCCCGTCTTGTACATCCAATGGGCGGCAATGCCTGCCTCCGCGATGCGCTGCATGTCGCGGGTGCGGATCTGGATCTCGATGGGAACACCTTGAGGCCCAAAAAGGACGCTGTGAAGGGACTGGTAGCCGTTGGACTTCGGGATCGCGATGTAATCCTTGAAGCGGCCGGGGACCGGCTTATACAGGTTGTGCACCAGGCCGAGGACCCGATAGCAGGTATCGACTCGATCGACGATCACCCGGAAGGCAAAGACGTCCACGACATCGGAGAGTGAGCGCTTCTTCTCCGACATCTTTCGATAGATGCCGTGCAGATGCTTCTGGCGGCCGACGACCTCTCCAGTGATCCCCTCCTGGCTCAGGCGCCGTTTGATGGCCGTCTCCACATTCGACACCAGCTCCTTGCGCGCACCCCGCGCCCGGTTGACCGCCTGACGCAGGATGCGGTGGCGCCACGGCCAATAGTGGGCGAACCCCAGGTCCTCAAGCTCCAGCCGCAAGCTGTTGATGCCGAGGCGATTAGCGATCGGGGCATAGATCTCGAGGGTCTCCAGGGAGACTCGCCGGCACTTCTCCGGGGACATTACCCCCAGGGTGCGCATGTTGTGTAGCCTGTCCGCCAGCTTGATCAGGATGATCCGGATGTCTTTGGTCATTGCCAGCATCATCTTGCGGAAGCTGGCCGCCTGTGCCTCCGCCCGGGACCTGAAATCGATTTGGGTTAGCTTGCTGACCCCATCGACAAGGTCTGCGATCTCTTGGTCGAAAGCCGCCGCGAGCTGCTCCTTGGCCGTCGACGTATCCTCGATCACGTCGTGCAAAACGGCGGCCATCAGACACTTGTGGTCCATGCGCATCTCGGCCAGGATGCGCGCCACGGCGATGGGGTGATAGATGTAAGGCTCGCCGGATTTTCGCTGCTGGCCGTGATGGGCCTCGGCGCCGAACAGGTAAGCCCGATAGACCTCCCGGATCTGCTCAGGGGATAGGTACGACTCCAGATAGACGCAGAGATCGCTGATCAGAAAGCGGGGCTTATCACCTGCATCCGCGGCGGGCGCGATGACTGGGTTCACGACGACCGCCATTTACCCCTCGCCGGGGCCTCAGCCCAAGCCTCGGCGCCGGACTGCCCCCCGCCCGGTGCCGTTGGCCCCCGCCCGGGCACGCTTGGAGGGCGCCCTTGCCACGGGGGCACTGTTTGCGCCAGTCGTCCCGCGGCGATGCGGTTGGACGGCCCCGAGTTCGCCATGCATTCCCCGCTTCCTCCGAATCGATCAGCTCTGCCCTTCCCGCATACAAGATACAGGCGAAACGACTCTGTGCCTGTCCGAAAAGGCTCCTACGCTACTCTTCTGGAAAGTCGGCCTGGAAGTCGCCTGCAAGCTCCTCCGCGAGCGCCTGCTCCAGGGCCTTTGTGGCATCCTCGCGCTCTTGCTCGGCCGCGGCCAGGGTCTCGGGCCCAAGCACACCGGCCGCTATCTCCCGCAGGGCCATGACCGTCGGCTTGTCATTCTGCCAGGGCAGAAGGGGCTCCACGCCATGGGTCAGCTGGCGCGCACGCTTGGTCGCCAGCAACACAAGATCAAAACGATTATCGACGTGCGCCAAACAATCCTCTACCGTAATCCGAGCCATTGGTCCTTTCTCCGATCAAACAAAAAGCAATCGTTACCTCAGGCACCCGATTCAGTCAGCGTTTAAGCAGGGTGGGCATCCGCACCGTTTTGTGCAGAGGCAAGGCGATGAAGACCCGGACATCTGAAAACCGGGAATCACCCGTGCGCCACGCTGGGCAATCCGCAAGCGCTTTGGCCGATGCCTGCCTAGGTTAGCATGCAACGTCCGCAAAGATACGCCTGTTATGGGGGACCGCCCGCTCGGACAGACGGCTCAAGCTCCGGGATTACAAGAACTATGACCGCCGCTGGGCGGAAAATCTCCGCCCGTGCCAGCGTGCGGGTTAACGCCCCTCTTGACTCCTAAATGCGGGAGATCGCGTCCTTCATCAGCCATGCTCAGGGGTGAACTACATCGGCGTCAAGCCCCGCGAGCAGCTCTAACAGGCCTTCGGCTCGACGGTCATGCCGTAGCCGCTCCGCACGCACCACGCAGCCGAGATCGGAGAGGGCGTCCTCGAAGCGGTCGTTGACCACCAGATAATTGTACTCCCCATAATGGGACAGCTCAGCACGAGCGCGCGCCATGCGTCCGACGATCACCTCGGGTGCATCCTGTCCACGGTCGCGGAGCCGCTCTTCCAGGGTCGCCAAAGAGGGCGGCAGAACAAAGACGGAAACTGCCGCCGGAAATCGCTTCCGGACCTGACGGGCACCCTGCCAATCGATCTCCAGGACAAGGTCGCGACCGCGACCAAGCTCGGTTCGGACCGTCGCCTCAGCGGTTCCATACCTGCTGCCGAAGACCTCGGCGTGCTCCAGAAAATCGCCGGCGTCAACCATGGCTCCAAAGGTAGCCGAGTCCACGAAGTGATAGTGGACCCCGTCCTGCTCACCCGGCCGCGGACTGCGGGTCGTATAGGAGATGGCCAAGCCGAGGCCCTGGTCATTCGCGAGTAGGGCCTTCAACAGGCTGGTCTTCCCCGCACCGGACGGGGCGGAGACGATGAAGAGGATTCCCCCGGACATGTGTAGATCGAGTCCCGCCGCGACCGGCATGGCGCCCTGTGGCTATACGTGTATCGAGAACCTAACACGTCGAGCTGACGCCATGGCCGTTACATAGGCATCACCGGACGCCCCGCCCAATAAGGCTGGCTCATGACCGCCACCTGCCTAGGCAACGCATTGGCAACGCTGCGCGTCCCGCTGGCGTCGACGTCCATCGCGTCCCTGATGTTCGGCAAGGTGTCCACCGGTTGGCCCGAGGACGCCAGGGCTGAGCGCACGCCGAGATGTCTTCTCGAAGGGACGCCATGGCGCTGCCCACTCTTCCCATCTCGGCCGTCTTCCGTCGCGAGTCCGCGGGATCCCAGGCTATCAGGGGCCGCTACGGTCGTATCTTTGGCCGCCACCGCCGACTACCGGCTGGGCGGAATCACGTCCGAGTGCACGCCCGACTCGGCACACCGGCAGCTCGGGTCCAATGTTGGAAGATGGAGCTGCGGGGTCAGGCATCCTGGCTGCCGGTGCTCTGGGCGCGGACTCATCGGGCGCACGCGAGAGGAGGGTTCGATGCGCCTTAGGGCCTGCGGACCGTCTTCTCATCGCTGCTTTCGCCTCATAAAGGGCGGCATCCGCCTCTTCGAAAAGGGCAAACAGGCTTCCTGAATTGCTTGGTATGACCGTGCGCAGGCCAAAGCTCAGGCTTGGGAATTGCCACGAGTTGTAGACATTCCGGGCCAAGAGGTCGCGGTTCCGCTCGATGTTCTGCACGATGGTCAAAGCCCCGGCTTGGTCGGTCTCGGGGGCGAGGAGCGCAAACTCGTCGCCACCGATCCGGGCGGCGAGATCGGTCCCCCGGCGCGCCGATTGCCTGAAGAGACCGGCGACCGAACGCAGGATCGCATCCCCAACCGCGTGACCATAGCCGTCGTTGTAGCCCTTGAAGTCGTCGATGTCCGACAGGATGAGCGTGAGCGGTCGCCCGGTACGCATGCCACGCAACCACTCCCTTTCCAGAAACTCCTCGAAGGCACGGCGGTTCGGAATGGCGGTGAGGTGATCCACCAAGGCATGGCGCTCCCGGACCAAAGCAGTAACGATGGCCTCGTGAGCGAACCGGTAGATCTGTCGCGACAGGACGAATAGAAGGGAGCAGTACACGGGGATCGCGAGCACGACAGCCGTCTGAGCGGTCCCGTTCTCCACCGCAAGCCGGGTGGCGAGGGGAACGACAACGGCCGCGAGAAATGCCGGATAGGCAAACCGATGGAACGACAGCAACGCGGCAGCCCCGGCGGTCATAGCGACCAGGACAAGCACGAGGAACAGCATAGCTTCAGGCCGATTCGGCACATAGAAGAGGATCGCTGCCC
>JARRNE010000169.1:0-5760 GCA_037385305.1 Chromatiaceae bacterium
TGCAGCTTTGGATAGATGATCAGTACCTTGAAGTCGATCTGTCACTTGGCGCCTCACGTGGATTTGCGGTCTTTGAATGATCCGCGGAGATAAGTTGCTCGTTTCGGGCGGCAGGAAACAGGAAATGAACGGTTTGGTAACCGTTACAGACAACAACAGAAGCGTTATCGACGACGACCCATTAGTGGTGCAACGTGCCGCACGGCTTTTGCGCGAAGTCGTTGAACGCGACTGGACGGAAAAGACCAAACCGATCGCATTGCTGCGAGCGCTTACGCCCTCGCAGAACACAGAAGTCCCAATGGCTGTCGGTCGTTGGATTCGCCTCCTCGAGGACGGGATCGCCAGCGCGCCGCTGTACTGGCAGCCGATTGCGCGGCTTGGGGATAACTGTCCTTGAGCTGCGACGAGACCCGGGTGGCGCCGAATCTCCAACCGTCCACTTGGTGCGCTATGTAGCCGACTGTCCACTCTGCGGCAAGGAGCACGGACGGAGCGCCGTACGGATTGAGTCCGGCCGTATCGAATTTTTCGGGAGGCGGATTGTTGGACGGTGCATTCATGCTCCGAATGCCCTGGTCTGGGGCTTCGACCACATAACCCGGAAAGGACGCTTCTTGAGGTGACTCGCGGCCAATTCCCCCTGAGATATCCACCCAGAGAGGGGTCACTTCAATCTCAGCCCGCGCGGCACCACCAGCGGCTCGATGAGCTCGAAGAGGCCCTGCACCAAGAGGGCGAGGGCGGCGGCCGGGACGGCGCCCTGCAGGATGAGCCCGAGGTCGTCGAGGCGGATGCCGGTCAGGATGGGCTGCCCGTAGCCGCCGGCACCGATCAGGGCGGCCAGGGTCGCGGTCCCGACGTTGAGCACCGCTGAGGTCTTGATGCCAGCGAGGATGGAACGGGCGGCGAGCGGGAGCTCCACCAGGCGGAGTCTGGCATTGGCGGACAGTCCCAAGACCTCGGCCGACTCGCGCACCTCCGCGCGCACGCCGGTGAGGCCCGCGTGGGTGTTGCGCACGATCGGCAGCAGGCTGTAGAGGAAGAGGGCGGCCACCGCCGGTGGGCCTCCGATCCCGAGGAGCGGGATCATGAAGACGAAAAGGGCGAGGGAGGGGATGGTCTGCACGATGCCGACCAGTCCCAAGATGACGTGGCCCCAGCGGGGCCGCCGGGCCGCCGCGATGCCGAGCGGCACGGCCACCAGCACGGCAGCCGAGAGGGAGATGGCCATAAGCAGCAAGTGCTCCCGGGTGTGCCGCCGCCTCCAGGTCGGCTCGATAGAGGAACACCGCCTCGTAGGGCGGGAAGTAGCCGCGGTCGTCCTCCAGGACCCGCAGGTCGTAGTAGGCGATCTCCGCGTCGGTGCTGTAGAGGTCGACGATGTCGAGATCCCCGGCGGCGAGGCCCCGATAGGCGAGATCGTGATCCAGTCCGCGCACTCGGGTTTGCGGAAGGCCGTAGGCGCGCCTGAGCCCCGGCCAGCCGTCGGCGCGGTCCATAAACTCGTTGCTGAAGCCGAGGCGCAGCTCCGGATGGGCGTTCAGATCCGAAATCCGTCTCAGGCTCAGGCGCTCGGCAAGCGCACGCGGTACGCCGAGCGCATAGGTGTCGTTGAAGCCGAGTGAGTCCGTCATGCGCAGTCCGCGACGTGCCAGGGCATCGCGGATAGCCGGGTCGCCGCTGATCCCCTGACCGGCGAAGATCTCCTGGGTCAGAGTGCCTGTGTACTCCGGATAGGCGTCGAGGTCGCCCGCGGCCAGTGCGCTCCAAAGGACGCGGGTGCCGCCCAGCTCACGCCGGTGCCGGACCGCATGCCCCGAGGCGGCGACCAGTTGGCGGACCATCTCGCCGAGGAGCACCGACTCGGTGAACTTCTTCGAGCCGATCTGCACCGGGGCCGCGCCCGCCGGCGCGGCGAATGCCGCGACCAGGGCGATCGCGGTCAGCAGCGTTATCGGCCGTTTCACGCGTTTCCCTCGAGGCCATCGAACGAGCGCCGCTGGGCCTTGACGAAACGGGTGACGAACGGGTCGGCCGGCGCCTCCAGCAGCGCACGCGGTCTTCCCTGCTGCACCAAGCGCCCCTCGCGCATCAGCACCAGGTGGTGCGCGAAATAGGCGGCTTCCGCAAGGTCATGAGTGACCAACAGCACCGTCTTGCCGAGCCGCTCGAAGATGGCCCCGAGCTCCTGCTGCAGGTCGTAGCGGATGAGGGGGTCGAGCGCCCCCAGGGGCTCGTCCAGGAGCAGCAGGCCGGGGTCGAGCATCAGTGCACGCATCAGGCTGACGCGCTGGCGCTGCCCGCCGGAGAGCTCCGCCGGATAGCGGCCGAGGAGTCCCGGCGGGAAGCGCACCAGCTCCTCGAGCGCACCCAGGCGCTCGGCGATCCGGGGCCGCGCCCACCGCAGCTGGCGTGCCATCAGGGTGACGTTGCGCTCGACGGTGAGGTGAGGGAAGAGTCCGCCCTCCTGGATCACGTAGCCCATGCGCTGGCGGAGCGCAGCGAGCGAAGGCGGTGTCAGCGCGGTCCCTTCGAACAGAATCTGGCCGGTGTCGGGGAGGACCAGACCAGCCACCAGCCGCAGCAGGGTGGATTTGCCGCATCCGCTGGGTCCGATGAGCACGGTCGTGCGCCCCGTGTCCACCGTGAGGTCCATGACGTGCAGGGCGGCCTGCGCGCCGTATCGTTTGCTGATGCCAATGAATTGAAGCATCCGGGCAGTGTGTGCTGCGGAGCTCGCAAGCTCAAGGTGGGCGCGGTTGAAAACTGCGCAGAATCACCGCCGCGTCAGCGCCTGTCGTGCGGTCTCTGCCTCCGGGGGGCTCGCACGTCAATCGCGCGCATACTCGGAGGCGCGGCGGGTCTGCGCCTCGGTCGGCCGCACGCCGGTGAGAGAGCAAACTGCTCCGCTGCCTGGAGGGCGATCACCTCGGTACCAGTGATGACTGCCTTGCCTGCCTCCTTGGCACAGCGGACGAGCGGCGTTTCCGGCGGCACCGCCACAACGTCGAGCACCACCTGGACCCGCTCGATGACTGCCGGCTCGAAGGCCAATTTCTCGGCCTCCGGACCGCCGGCCATGCCGACGGGTGTGGCGTTGATCAGGAGACCGGGACGAGCGTCGCCGAGGTTGGCCCGCCACGCATAGCGATAGGTCCTTGCCAGCTGTTGGCCCGTGCTCTCGTTGCGGGCCAGGATGATGCCGGCGCGAAAACCTGCGTCGCGCAATGCGCCCGCCACCGCCTTGGCCATGCCGCGTAGGTCAGGACAGGAGCAAGGCGTAAGGCTTACAGGAGCGCGCGGGAAAACGACCCCGGCCAGGTGCCGGGGGGGTTTTGTGTCTGCGGGTCTGTGGGTGCGGCGTTCTGGAAGTGTGTTGTTGTGAAAGTGAGACGCCTGTCGCGGGACACGCAAAAATGTGTGGATTAAGTAAACACTAATATACTAAGATACCTTTCACGAGAACTCGGATTCCGTCTGTTGGCGTGCCTGCGTGGGAGCTGCTGGGCTCGGCAGCGCGGCCCGGTGGACGAGGGGCGCTACAAGTGTGGCGCCGTGTGCCGAGTCTGGAGGTATGACCATGAGCTTTGATGCATTGACGATCGCCGGCCTCTTGTCGGCAGCACTCAGCGGTGTGTTCCTCATTGTGACCGCCGCGCTCCAGTCCCAGATAGGCTCAGTGCCTCGGGAGCATACTTCAGGCCGCTGACGGCGGCGATGATCGAGGCGTAAGACTCGCGCAAGCGAGCGGCGAGACGACCCCGCTTCGGCGGGGTTTTTCCTTCGGGGGGCACGGGAGGAGCTTGCAGTGAGGGGGAGGCGCTGTATTTCCGTAGCTGCGGATATACACGAGTCGTGCATACGGCAGTTGAGGGGGGAAGGGATGTGGTGCGCGGCGTGGAGTGGCTATCTCGTTCCGCGATGCATGGCGGGCCGCAGTGCGCTAGCTGTAATGACTTTGTCCCATGCGGACATCACTTGATCGAATCCGTAATCTTCTGAAGCTTGTCCCGGGAGCCCAGTGCTCTGGCGAGGCCGTTGGCGATCGCCTGCATCCCCGCCGGCCAATCCTCGGCCAATGGGTCGATCGTCACGACTTGCCCGCCGATGGCCGCGGCAACGGCGTCTGCCGCCCGCTGCGAGAACTCCGGTTCCACGAAGACCATCCGGATACCATGTCGCTTGGCCTGCTCGATGACCTTTGCGAGTCGGGCTGGCCCGGGCTCCTTGTTCCCCTGCTCGATGGGGACCTGGGCCAAGCCATAGGCGGCGGCGAAATACCCGAAGGCCGGATGGAAGACCAGAAAGCGGCGTTGCGTGAGGGTGGTCGTCGAGAGCGTGTGGAGAATGGCGCTGTCGACCGTGTTAACGGTCTCTGCCAGTTGGGCGTAGCCACGGCGGTAGTCCGCCGCGTGGGCCGGATCGGCGTCGATCAGGGCGTCGCGAATGGTCATCGCCTGAATGCGAACCAATGGTGGCGACAGCCAGATGTGTGGGTCGGGCTGCTGGCCGGTGCTGACCCCCTGTCCCGGTGCCATGGGCTGGCGTTGGATTCCGCGGGTGGTATCCACTACCCGCAGGTGCGGGTTAGCGGTCTTAAAGCGCGGCAGCCAGGGCGTTTCGAACGGCACGCCGATGGCGAAGTAGAGCCGGGCGGAGGCAAGGTTGGTCACTTGCTGCGGCGTCGGGGCATAGTCAGCCGGCTCGGAGCCGGGCCGCACCATGACCTGCACTGCCACATGCTCGCCGCCGATTGACTGAACGAAAAACTTCTGGGGCAGTATGCTCACTGCCACATCGACCGGTGCAGCATTCAGCGCGGGACTGAGCACCAGCAACAGCGGAAGCAGGCGTCGCATGGCAAGACCTTCCGGCACGACCCCTCGCCAATGGAGGATGAAAGATCTAACCGTACCACGGTTGGAGTCGGGCGAACCTTCAATGATTGGGAGTTCCAAGGCCCGGACGGCAGTTGCGTCGTGCGCGTAAGCGGCAGCTTCGAGAGCAACAGTGCCGCCGCGGTCTATCACGCGGCCTTGGCAGGACTCGGTATTGCCCGGCTCGCCATGTATCTCGTCGGATCGGATATCAAGGCTGGGCGGCTCGTCCGGGTGCTTCCCGCCCACGTCCACGAGAAGGCATCAATCCTTGCGGTGTACCCACACCGCCGGCATCTCTCCCCCAGGGTGCGGGCGTTCGTTGACTTCCTGGTCGAGAAGTTCACGCCCTTGCCGCCGTGGGAGGCGGACTAGGGGAGCCAATATACCGGCCTTAGGGCACAGCTCCGATATTCATCTCAAACTGCCGAAGAGGAGGGTCATTGGCCGGTTGCCTCCACCGCGATGCGCCGCGGAGCCCGACGGGTGATTTGCCTCCCTATGGTGGCTTTGCCCCGCGGGGCGGGTCGCCGCAGTTGGTTGGCGGGGTCGCCGGCGCCGCTGGCCTTCCGCCCGCTCTCCTGGCACCCTAGCTGCAACGCGCCGGATCATGAGCGGCTCCGCGACTGCGCTGCGACTACGACCACCGGGGGTGGAGCGATATGCGGCAATCGCAACACGGCGACGAGGTCATTGCCACCTGTACGACATGGCCGTCAGCCCGCGCGGCGGCGTGCCCTGAGCGGGCTGCGCCGTGAGCGGCATCCGCTTTCTCGCCCGTGCGGGGCTGGATTCTCTCTTCCACGCCCTGGGAGGCGCCGGCTACCGCTGCATCGGACCGAGGGTCCGTGACGGGGCCATCTGCTACGAGGCGATCGAG